>NZ_WBKS01000075.1:0-28198 GCF_008868145.1 Micromonospora sp. AMSO1212t | reverse complement strand
CACCCCGCCCACGCCGAGAGGGCGAGCGGGTGGGGTGGGTCAGCCGGCCAGGGCGGCGTTCGCCTGGGCCATGAAGCGGGAGGTCGCGGTGCGGGCGCCGGCGCGCTTGCCGCGGATGCTCTCGGCCGCCTCGATCAGCAGCGTGCGCACCGCGGCGTGCCCCTTGGGCGGCGGCGCGGGTGACGGGCCGGCCAGGTCGTCCAGCTCGGCGCCGAGCGCCGCCATGCGCTTCTCGGCCCGGCCGGTCACCTCCGCGGTCACGAACGAGCGCACCTGCTTGCTGGCGTTCAGGCCGCGCTCGACGCCGAGGAGCCGGCCGGCGGCCACGTTCGTGGTCAGGAAGTCGAGCACGTCCACCACCGTCTCCGGGTGGCGGGTGCCCCGGAAACCGGCCCAGTACATCGACGCGCGCGGCCACTGCGCGGCGGGCGTGCCCGGGAAGGCGACCGCGCCCAGCTCGTCGTCGGTCAGGCCCTGCAGCTCGGGCAACTGGTGCGACCAGGCGAAGGAGGCCGCGGTGTGCCCGGTGACCACGAGCTGGCGGGCCAGCTCGCCGCTGTCGGCCTGCTCGACCAGGGCGGCGCTCGGTGTGGCCCGGTCGAAGCGCGCCACCTCCCAGAACTCGAACCAGGCGAGCAGTTCGGCGGAGCTGAAGCCGAGCTGCCGCCCCTGGTACAGCTCGCTGCCCTGGCCGCGCAGCCAGAGCCAGAACGCCCGGTAGTCGCCGGAGGCGTCCATGGTGCCCGCCACCCGGTTGCCGGAGGCGCGCGTGACGCGGGCGGCCCAGGTCACGTACTCCCTCCAGGACATCCCGGTACGCGGCTCGGGCTGGCCCAGCCGGCGCAGCAGCCTGCGGTTGAACACCAGCGCGGCGCTCGTCTGCGCGGCCGGCACGCCCACCGTGCGTTCGTCCACCCGGCCGTAGCGGGCCAGCTGCTCCGGTACCTCGCGCAGGTCGAGCCGCTCGTCGGCGACGTACCGGGTGAGGTCGAGCAGGATGTCCCGGCCGGCGTACTCGGCGAGCAGGGTGTCGTCGATCTGGAACAGGTCCGGCGCGTTCCCGCCGGTGGCCTGGGTGGCGATCCGGTCGTAGTAGCCGCCCAGCCCCTGCCAGGTGACCCGGAAGCTGACGCGGGGGTTCTGCTGCGAGTACAACCGCAGCGCCTGTTCGGTGGCCGCGGCCCGGCGGGCGCCGCCCCACCAGAACACGGACAGCTCGATCGGGCTCTCGTCGGCGGCCACCTCCTCCGGGCTGCACCCGGTGAGCAGCGGCAGTGCGCCGGCGGCGAGCGGCAGCCCGGTGAGCGCGCCGAGGAACCGTCGCCGGTCGAGCCCGGGACGGGGTACGGACTGCGGAGCGCGCACGAATCTCTCCGAAGGTGGGGTGGACGGATCATTTCACCGGCCCCCGGCCGGGTGTCAACGCCGGGCGGGGCGGCTGGTGGGCGCGCCCGGCGACCCGTGCCGGTCATGGTGTACTAGCGCCGTGGAACTTCTGCACTCGGGCAAGGTCCGGGACGTCTACGCCGACGGCGAGGACCTGATCCTGGTCGCCACGGACCGCGTCTCCATCTACGACGTGGTGCTGCCGACCCCGATCCCGGACAAGGGCCGTCTGCTCACCGCGCTGTCCCTGTGGTGGTTCGAGCAGCTGTCCGACCTGGTGCCGAACCACGTGATCTCCGCGACGGACGTACCGGCGGAGTTCGCCGGCCGGGCCATCCGCTGCCGGCGGCTCGAGATGGTGCCGGTCGAGTGCGTGGCCCGGGGCTACCTGACCGGCGGCGGCTTCACGGAATACCAGCGCACCGGCTCGGTCTCCGGAGTGCCGCTGCCCCGCGGCCTGGTGGAGGCGTCGATCCTGCCCGAGCCGATCTTCACGCCGTCGACCAAGGCGCCGAAGGGCGAGCACGACGAGCCGATCACGTACGAGCAGGTGGTGGACAAGGTCGGGCCGGAGGTCGCCGAGCGGTTGCGGCAGATCACCGTCGACGTCTACCGGCGCGGCGCGGAGATCGCCGCCGAACGGGGCATCCTGATCGCCGACACGAAGCTGGAGCTGGGCTGGGCGGCGGACGGCACGCTGGTCCTCGGCGACGAGGTGCTCACCTCCGACTCGTCCCGGTTCTGGCCGGCCGAGTCGTACCAGCCGGGCCGCGCCCAGTTCTCCTACGACAAGCAGTACGTGCGGGACTGGGCCACGTCGAGTGGCTGGGACAAGCAGCCGCCCGCGCCGGAGGTGCCGGCCGAGGTGATCGAGGCGACCCGGGCGCGCTACGTCGAGGTGTACGAGAAGCTCACCGGCAACCGCTGGGACTGACGCTCAGTCGACCCAGTCGAGCGTGCGCCGGACGGCCTTGTGCCACTGGCGCAGCTCGCGCTCCCGGTGCGCCGGGTCCATGGTCGACTCCCACTGCGCGTCCGAGCGCCACTTCTCGCGCAGCGTGGCCAGGTCGGGCCAGAACCCGACGGCCAGGCCGGCGGCGTACGCGGCGCCGAGGCACGTCGTCTCGGTGATCCGGGACCGCACGACCGGCACGTCCAGCACGTCGGCGAGGAACTGCATGAGCAGCTCGTTGCCGGTCATCCCGCCGTCGACCCGCAGCCGGCGCAGCGCCACGTCGGAGTCGGCGTTCATCGCGTCCACCACCTCCCGGGTCTGGAAGGCGGACGCCTCCAGCACCGCGCGGGCCAGGTGGCCCCTGGTGATGTAGCCGGTCAGCCCGGCGATCACGCCCCGCGCGTCGCTGCGCCAGTGCGGGGCGAACAGGCCGGAGAAGGCCGGCACCACGTAGCAGCCGCCGTTGTCGTCGACGGTGCGGGCCAGCTCCTCGACCTGCGGGGCCGTGGAGATCAGGCCGAGGTTGTCGCGCAGCCACTGCACCAGCGAGCCGGTGACCGCGATGGCGCCCTCCAGCGCGTACACGGCGGGCTGGCCCTCGATCCGGTACGCCACCGTGGTGAGCAGGCCGTGCCGCGACGGCACCGGGCTGGCGCCGGTGTTGAGCAGCAGGAAGCTGCCGGTGCCGTAGGTGCACTTGGCCTCGCCGGGCTGGAAGCAGGTCTGCCCGAACAACGCCGCCTGCTGGTCGCCGAGCGCGCTCGCCACCGGCACTCCGGCCAGCACCCCCTGGGCGGTGCCGTACACCTCGGCCGAGCTGCGGATCTCGGGTAGCACGGCGGCCGGGACCCGCAGCGCGTCGAGCAGCTCCGGGGCCCAGTCGAGCGTCTCCAGGTCCATCAGCATGGTGCGGCTGGCGTTCGTCACGTCGGTGACGTGCCGGCCGGTCAGCTTCCAGATCAGCCAGCTGTCCATGGTGCCGAACAGCACCTCGCCGCGCTCGGCCCGCTCGCGCAGCCCGTCGACGTGGTCCAGCAGCCAGCGCAGCTTCGGGCCGGCGAAGTAGGTGGCCGGGGTCAGGCCGGTGCGGGTCCGGAGCCGCTCCTCGTCGTACGTCCCGGTCAGCTCGCGCAGCAGCGGGCCGGTGCGCGTGTCCTGCCAGACGATCGCGTTCGCCACCGGGCGGCCGGTCTCCCGGTCCCACACCACAGTGGTCTCGCGCTGGTTGGTGATGCCCACCGCGGCGAGCATCTCGGTGCCGATGTCCGCGCCGGCCAGCGCCTCGCGCACCACGTGCTCGACGTTCGTCCAGATCTCCTCGGCGTCGTGCTCGACCCAGCCGGGGCGGGGGAAGACCTGCCGGTGCTCGCGCTGGGCCACGGCGACGATCTCACCGGCCCGGTCGAAGACGATGCAGCGCGAGGACGTGGTGCCCTGGTCGATCGCGGCGACGAACTCTGCGGTCACGGCAGCACCGTACCCGCCGTGAGCGCCCACCGTCTCCCTCCTGCGGCCCGTACGATCATCAGACGTGCGTGACATTGCCGTGTTCAGCGGGTCGGCCCATCCCGACCTCGCCGCCGAGATCTGCGCCCACCTCCACGTCCCGCTGCACCCGGTGCGGGTGTCCCGGTTCGCCAACGACTGCCTGGAGGTGCAGTTGCAGGCGAACTGCCGGGAGCGCGACGTCTTCCTCATCCAGCCGCTGGTGCCGCCGGTGCAGGAGCACCTGGTCGAGCTGCTGCTCATGATCGACGCGGCCCGGGGAGCGTCGGCCGCGCGGATCACTGTGGTGCTGCCGCACTACGCGTACGCGCGGTCGGACAAGAAGGACGCGCCGCGCATCTCCATCGGCGGCCGGCTCGTCGCCGACCTGCTCACCTCCGCCGGCGCGCACCGGGTGCTGGCCATGACGCTGCACTCGCCGCAGGTGCACGGCTTCTTCAGCGTCCCGGTGGACCACCTGCACGCGCTGCGCGAGCTGGCCGCCCACTTCAAGGGGTACGACCTGAGCAACGCGGTGGTGGTCTCGCCGGACCTGGGCAACGCCAAGGAGGCCGCCGCGTTCGCCCGGATGCTGGGTACGCCGGTGGCGGCGGGCGCGAAGCAGCGATACAGCGACGACCGGGTGCAGATCAGCACGATCATCGGCGACGTGACGGACCGGGACGTGATCGTGCTGGACGACGAGATCGCCAAGGGCAGCACGGTGATCGAGCTGATCTCGCACCTGCGCGAGCGGCAGGTCCGCTCGATCCGGCTGGCCTGTACGCACGGCCTGTTCTCCAGCGGGGCGCTGGAGCGGCTGAGCGCACAGGAGGGCGTCCTGGAGATCGTCTGCACCAACACGGTGCCGATCCCGGCGGACAAGCGGGTGCCGAAGCTGGAGGTGCTGTCGGTGGCGCCGGCGCTGGCCGAGGCGATGCGGCGGATCCACAACGGGGAGTCGGTGAGCGCCCTGTTCGCCTGACGGGCGGGTCAGCCGTCCATCGGGCCGGTGGCGGGCTGGCGGGTGGCGAGCGCGGCGGTGATCCGGACGACGGTGCCGGCGTCGCCGCTCTCCACCTCCATCGCGTCGCTCAGCTCCCGGGCCAGCCAGAGGCCCCAGCCGCCGGCGGTGTCCGGCGCGGGCCGGTCGCGGTCGCGCAGCCGCCGTTCGCTGATCCCGGGCCCGTGGTCGGCGACCTCGCAGACCAGTTCGCCGTCCCGCTCCCAGAGCCGTAGCCAGCCCTGCCCGCCGCCGTGCCGGACCGCGTTGGTGATCAGCTCGTTGACCGCCAGCACGAAGTCGTCCAGCCGTTGGCCGGACAGGCCCGACCCGTGCGCGCAGGAGGTGACCGAGTGCCGCAGCCCGGTCACCTGCGCCTGGTCGAAGGCCGTGGCGAGAAGCAGGGAAGGTTCGATGGGCACAACCGTACGCGGTGCGGGGAGTTCTGCGTCTGTCATGACCCCGTCCCGACGATGGCTCTCGACGACTTTCGCGGCATTTCCA
Organism: Micromonospora sp. AMSO1212t; assembly: GCF_008868145.1. Taxonomy (NCBI): domain Bacteria; kingdom Bacillati; phylum Actinomycetota; class Actinomycetes; order Micromonosporales; family Micromonosporaceae; genus Micromonospora; species Micromonospora sp. AMSO1212t. The sequence goes on along the minus strand of NZ_WBKS01000075.1, from coordinate 22,865 downwards.
CCGTACGTCAGGGTTTCTCAAGCCGCACCGCCCGGGGTGCCCTGGACCGGCTGTGACAGGGTGACGCACATGCCGTCGTCCTCCGGCCTCGAGGGCCCCTTCTGGCGATCGATCGCGGTGTTCCGCTTCGCCGCGCTCGCGTACGTCGGACTGGTCGTGCTGCGCGACGCGGACCGCTACGCGCACCCGGTCGCCGCGGGCGGTGTCCTGCTGGCGATGCTGGCGTGGAGCGGCGTGACGGCGGCCGGGTACGGCCGTCCGGCCGGGCGGCGCTGGCCGCTGCTCCTGGCCGACCTCGGCGTGGTGCTGGCGATCATCCTGGTCACGCCCTGGGTGGTGGGCCGCGCGGCGCTCGCCGCCGGTGTGCCGATGCTGACCGCCGCCTGGCTGGCCGGGCCGGTGCTGGCCTGGGCGGTCTCCGGTGGCCGGCGGCGCGGCGCGGTGGCCGCGCTCGTGCTCGGCGGGGCCGACCTCGCCACCCGGGACCGGATCAGCCCGTCCGCGCTGACCGGGGCGATCCTGATGCTGCTCGCCGGTGTGGTGGTCGGGCACGTGGCGCGGCTGGCGGTGGAGGCGGAGCAGCGGTTGCAGCGGGCGGTGGAGTTGGAGGCGGCCACCCGGGAGCGGGAGCGGCTGGCCCGCGACATCCACGACTCGGTGCTCCAGGTGCTCGCGCTGGTCCGGCGACGCGGCGCGGACCTGGACGGCGAGGCGGCCGAGCTGGCCCGGCTGGCCGGCGAACAGGAGGCGGCGTTGCGGGCGCTGATCGGCCGGGCGGGCGCGCCGCCGGACCCGGGCGGTGACGAGCAGGACCTGCGCGACCTGATCGACAGGTACGCCTCGGCCACGGTCGTGGTGTCCGCGCCCGCCACACCGGTGCCGCTGCCGGCGCGGGCCGCCGGTGAGGTGGGCGCCGCGGTCGGCGCGGCGCTCGACAACGTGGCCCGGCACGCCGGCGGGCGGGCCTGGGTGCTGATCGAGGACGAGGAGGAGAAGGTGACCGTCTCGGTACGCGACGAGGGGCCGGGCATCCCGCAGGGACGGCTGGCGGAGGCCGCCGCGCAGGGGCGGCTCGGGGTGGCGCAGTCCATCCGGGGCCGGGTGGCGGACCTGGGCGGCGAGGTGCGGATCGTCTCCACGCCCGGTGCCGGCACCGAGATCGAGCTGGTCGTGCCGAGGAGGCGTGGGTGAGCCTCCGGGTGATGGTGGTCGACGACCACCCGATGTGGCGCGAGGGCGTGGCCCGCGACCTCACCGAGGCCGGTCACCAGGTGGTGGCGACCAGCGGGGAGGGCCGGCAGGCGGTGCGGGTGGCCGCGGCGGCCCGCCCCGACCTGGTCGTGCTCGACCTCCAGCTGCCGGACATCTCCGGCGTCGAGGTGATCCGGGGTCTGCGCGCCGCGCTGCCCGAGGTGCGGGTGCTCATGCTCTCGGCCAGCGGCGAGCCGCAGGGGGTGCTCGACGCGGTCAAGGCCGGCGCCACCGGCTACCTGACCAAGTCGGCCGCACCGGCGGAGTTCCTGGACGCGGTGCGCCGCACGGCGGCCGGTGAGCCGGTGTTCACGCCCGGCCTGGCCGGGCTGGTGCTGGGGGAGTACCGGCGGCTGGCCGCCGCGCCGCCCGCCCCGCACGACGAAGCACCCCGGCTCACCGAGCGGGAGACCGAGGTGCTGCGTCTGGTCGCCAAGGGGCTGTCCTACAAGCAGATCGCCGACCGGCTGGGCCTGTCCCACCGGACCGTGCAGAACCACGTGCAGAACACCCTGGGCAAGCTCCAGTTGCACAACCGGGTCGAGCTGACCCGGTACGCGATCGAGCGGGGTCTGGACGACTGAGCGGTCAGCGCGCGTCCGGCGGCCGGGTCTCGTGCACCGCCAGCTCCTCCGCGCTGGCCCCGCCGCCGGCCGCGCCGGCGTCGTAGGCGACGTTGTCGGTCTCCTGGTCGGTGTGCGCGCCCTCGTCCGGCTCGACCAGCCGGCCCACCTGGTGGTCGGCGACGGTGCCGAGCTGGCCGTGGTCGTACACGGACACCGGGGAGTCCGGGTCCGAGACCGGGCCCGGGTCGATCACGTCGGCGTCGAGCTGGGCCTGCGCGGCGGCCTCCTCGCTGTCCGCCTCGGCGGCGATGTCCGGGTCGACCGGGCCGGCGAGCGGATCGTCGGCGGGGCGCTCGTACTGCTCGCGATGGAGCTTGTAGTCCAGCGACTCGCCGTCGAGTTGCTCCTCCGCTGTGGTGCCGAACTGGTCCACGGCGACCGGCGTGCGGTCACCGGGGAGCTGGGCCGGCGCCGGGCCGTCCGCCTCGCGCCCGGTCAGCACGTCGTCGTTGGCGGTGGAGTCGTCGTCGGCGGTGTCGGGCAGACCCTCCGCCTCGGGATCGGACACGGGGGTGGGGTACTCGTCGTCGCGCATGCTCGGGAACTACCCACTGCGCTCCCCGCCCTAACCGCAACCGGCCGGGTGGATCGGGAGTAACGGGGCGAAAGGGTACCTCAGTTGCGGAACGCCGCCTCGTCCTCGGCGTACAGCACGCACCACACCACCTTGCCGTCGGGCAGCGCCGTGCTGCCCCAGCGCCGGGCCACCGTGTCGATGAGCAGCAGCCCTCGCCCACCCACCGAGTCCACCGGCGCCGGACCGCCGTACGCGGGCCGCCCGGACGCGTGGTCCCGCACGGCCACGTGCAGCGCGCCGCCGCGCGGGGCCAGCCGGAGCGTCATCGGCGTGACGGCGTGCGCGACCACGTTGTTGACCATCTCGGTGACCGCGATGCAGGCCGGCTCGGTCAGCTCCGGCAACCCCCACCTGGCGCACCCGCCCGTCACCAGCATCCGTGCCTCGCGGGCCGCCTCGACCACCGGGGACAGCTCGACGTCGAGCGGCTCGGGCGGCGCGTCCGGTGGTGGCCCGTCCGGGTCGAGCACCAGCTCGGCGGCGGGCCAGTCGGCGACCGCCCGGCAGACCTCGTCCAGCGCGTCGCGTGCCAGCGGGTCGGGGATCCGCACCCCGGACAGGTCCACCAGCAGCACCCCAGGGCGCTGCCACAACCGGGCGAGCAGGGCGTCCCGTACGGCCTGCACCTCGGAGCGGTCGAGGATCCCGGTCAGCCGGACCGTCGGGGAGGAGTCGTCGGCCTCCACCAGGCAACGCGCATCCGTCGGCATGATCGCCCCATTGTGCACGTCGGTCCGCGCCCGCGCACCGGTCCGGTCGACGGGACTCACGGCCGGCCACCTCGGGACCGGCGGCTGATCGCCGCCACCGTGCCGACAGCGGTGCCGGCGGCCAGCCCGACCGCCGCCGTCAGCCGCAGCACCTGGCCGCGCCGGCCGGACCACCCGTCGGTCCGCTCCGCCGCCGAGTCCGGCGTGAAGACGGCTCCGGTGGAGTCGGCGCGTACGCCGGGGCCGAACTGGGTGCGCGCGGTGTACCAGCCCAGCACGCGCTCGGCCAGCGCCGGGGCGAGCCGCCACTGGAGCCCGATCAGCCGGGCCGCGCCGCCCGCGTACGCCTCCCGCCGGGGCCGGCGCAGCAGCTTGACGATCGTCTCGGCGACCATCTCCGGCGGGTACACCGGCGGCGGCGGGGTCAGTTCCCGGCCGGAGTGGTTGGCCGCGTGCCGGAAGAACGGCGTGTCGATGGTGGCGGGCAGCACCGTACAGATGGAGATGTTGCCCCGGCCGGTCACCCGCAGCTCCTGCCGCACCGTGTCGGCCAGCCCGCGGATCGCGTGCTTGGTCGCGTTGTACGCCGACTGGTACGGCATCGCCACCTCGGCCAGCACCGAGGCGTTGTTGACCAGCACCCCGCCGCCGGCCGCGCCCAGCCAGGGCAGCGCGGCGCGCGTGCCGTACACGGCGCCGAGCAGGTTCACGTCCACCACCCGGCGGAACTCGGACACCGGGATCTCGTCGAACAGCCCCACGGTGCCCACTGCCGCGTTGTTGATCCAGGCGTCGATCCGGCCGAACTCGGCCACCGCCCGTCCGGCCAGCCGCTCCACCGCCTCCGGGTCGGTCACGTCGGTGGGTACCACCAGGGCCCGCCCGCCCAGCTCCCGGCAGAACGCCGCGACGCGGCGCAGCGCGGACTCGGTACGGGCGGCCAGCACCACGTCGGCACCCCGGCGGGCCAGCGCGTACGCGGTGGCCGCGCCGATCCCGCTGGAGGCACCGGTGATGACGACGGTGGCGTCGGAGAGGCTGCGGGTCAGCGGCATTCCCCGTCGGTACCCCCGGTCCGGGCCGTCATGCCGACCGTTTTCGACGGTGATCGGGTCCGGTCGGCTGTCCCGTCCGCGGGACGTCCTGGCCGGGTGACCCCGATCTGTCAGGTTTGGGCGCACCGGGCCTGGGTTAATGGGACGCTCTGACCGGAGACCCCGCTCGCGAGAACGCATGGAGGTGCACCATGCGCGTCGGCCTTGTATGCGCGCACGCCGGCTCGTCCACCGACGGTCCCACCGTCGGGACCCAGGAGCACATTGCGCGCGTGGCGGCGGAACTCGCCGCCCGGGGCCATGACGTCCGCGTCTACGAGCGCCGTGCCGCGTCCGCCCAGCCCGCCCTGACCGAACTCGACGGCTACCGGGTGGAACGTGTCCCGGTCGGCCCGCCCGACATGCTCTCCACCGCCGAGCTGGTGCCGTTCGTCGCCGAGTACGGTCGCTGGCTGGCCGGGCAGTGGGCCGGGGACTGGACCCCCGACGTGGTGCACGGGCACTACTGGGTCGGCGGCCTGGCCGCCGCCCACGCGGTACGCGCCACCGACATCCCGGTGGTGCAGACGTTCCACTCGCTCGGCGTGGAGCAGTTGCGTCACCTCGGCCGTGAATACGGCGGGCCGGGCGAGCGCATCCCGCTGGAGCGGGCACTGACCCGGGCCGTGGACGTCGCGGTGGCCCAGTCCAACGACGAGGTCGACGAGCTGACCCGGATGGGTCTGCAACGCACATCGGTGGCGATGGTGCCGACCGGGGTGGACACCGGCCAGTTCCACCCGGACGGCGAGGCGGCGCCGCGGGACCAGCGGCCCCGGATCCTCTCCGTCGCCGGGCTCGCGCCCGGGCACGGCCAGGACGACCTGATCCGGGCGATGCGGCTGGTCGGCGACGCGGAGCTGGTGATCGCCGGCGGCCCGCCGGCCGAGCGACTGGACGGGCACGCCGAGGCGCGCCGGCTGCGCGAGCTGGCCGAACGCGCGGGCGTGGCGGAGCAGGTGAAGCTGGTCGGCGCGGTGCCGCACGACCAGATGGCCACCTGGTACCGCTCCGCCGACGTGGTGGCCTGCACGCCGCACTACGCGTCAGCCGGGCGGGTGTCGCTGGAGGCGATGGCCTGCGGCGTTCCGGTGGTCGGCTACGCCATGGGCGGCATCGCGGACGCGGTGGTGGACGAGGTGACCGGCAAGCTGGTGCCGCCGGGCGACGTGCGCACGCTCGGGGTCACGCTGCGCCGGCTGCTGTCGGACAACGCCGGACGGTTCGCGTACGGCCACGCCGCGGTGGACCGGGTCCGGTGCAGCTACACCTGGGAACGTACCGCCGCCGCGCTGGAGCGCCTCTACGAGCGGGTGATCGGGCGGCGCCGTCCGGCCACGCCGATCGAGCCGACGCCGGTCGAGGTGACGCCGCCGGTCGAGGTGGTCGTCTCGGAACGGGGACCGGTCGAGGCGGCCTGAACCGGCACCATCCCGGCGCCCACGATCGCCTTCTGGCGGGCGCCGGCGTGGTGGTGCTGCGGTTCGGCGTATCGGGTCAGGCCCACCACCGCGGCCAGCGTCACCAGGAAGCCGAGCCCGGCCAGCCACTCCCGGCCGGGCCAGATCTTGTCGTTGAGCAGCAGCAGGCCGACGATCGCCGCGGGTACCGCGCCGGCGGCGTCCATCGCTGCCACCGCCGCCGTGGTCGACCCGCGCTGCATGGCCAGCCCGAGCAGCAGCTGACCGATCACCGAGTGGACGATCAGCAGGTAGAGCAGCGGGTCGCGGACGAACGCCTCCACCGACCCGGCCGAGGCGAGCGGCCGGGCCGCCACCGCCGCGGCGGAGAACGCCATCCCGGCCAGTGAGCCGAGCACCACCGACCCGAGCGCGCCGTGCAGCCGGGCGGCGAAGAAGCCGGAAGCGGCGATCGCGACCACCGCCACCGCCAGGCCGACCAGCCCGGCGGTGCCGAGCTGCCGCGACGGCGCGGGCTGGGCGGAGAGCACGAGCGCGGTGATGCCGGCGAACAGCAGCACCAGCAGCACCACCTCGGCGGCCGGCAGCCGCCACTTGAGCACCAGCACGCCGAGCACGGCGGTCACCCCGAGCCCGGCCGCCACGCTCGCCTGCACCAGGAACAGCGGCAGGTCGCGGCGGGCCAGGAACGCCAGCACGAAGCCGACGACCTGGCAGGCCAGGCCGATCAGGTACGTCCGGTGCCCGGCGAGGCGCAGCAGCAGCCCGGGATCGAACGTGTGGTGCACAGTGGTCCGCGCGGCCGCGACCGACTGGAGGAGGTTGGCGAAGCCGTACGCGATGATCATCGCCGCCAGGAAGCACCAACCGGAGGAAACCACCTGGCGAGGATAGAGGCTCTGCCTGGGTCAGCGCTCGGCTGGACGGCCGAGCCGGGCCAGGATGTCGTCGTGCAGCGCCCCGTTGCTGGCCACGGCGCTGATGTCGGCGGAGTCGGCACCGCCCGGGGCGGGCCGTCCGGCCAGGTCGGTGATCGTTCCGCCCGCCTCGGTGACGATCGGGACCAGCGCGGCGACGTCCCACAGCGACAGTTCCGGCTCCACCATCACGTCCAGTGCTCCCTCGGCCAGCAGCATGTAGCCGTAGAAGTCGCCGTACGCGCGGCTGCGCCAGGTGTCGCGCATGAGCTGGAGCACCGCGTCCAGCCGGCCGGCCTGCTCCCATCCGGTCAGCGATGAGTAACAGAAGCTCGCGTCGCCGAGCGCTGTCACGCCGGAGACCCGGATCGGCGTGCCGTCGGCCGGGCCGGTGCCGGCGAACGCGCCCGCGCCGAGCGCACCCCACCAGCGGCGGCCCAGTGCCGGGGCGGAGACCAGGCCGAGCACCGGCCGGTCGTGCTCCAGCAGCGCGATCAGCGTGGCCCAGACCGGTACGCCCCGGACGAAGTTCTTCGTGCCGTCGATCGGGTCGATCACCCAGCGCCGCCCGTCGGGGCCGGCCGGCGGCTGCTCGCCGTACTCCTCGCCGAGCAGGCCGTCGCCCGGACGGTGGGCGGCCAGCAGCGCGCGGATCTCCCGCTCCACCGCGGTGTCCGCGTCGGAGACCGGGGTCAGGTCCGGCTTCGACTCGACGCGCAGGTCGAGCGCGCGGAACCGGGCCGAGGAGACGGCGTCCGCGGCGTCGGCGAGCAGGTGGGCGAGGGCGAGGTCGTCGGCGTACCCGGTCATGACCGACACGCTAGTGGCGGCGGCCCGGCCTGCGACGGCGGGTCGCCGCCGGTCCGCCGGTCAGGAACCGGCGAGCGGGTCGCCGGGGTTGCGCTCCGGCTCACGCGGGTCGCCCTCGCCGCTGCGCGAGGCCAGCAACCGGCGGTACGAGGCGAGCCGGCGCGCGTCCGCCTTCCCGGCGGCCACCCAGGCGTCGAGCGCGCAGTCCGCCTCGTCCGCGGTGTGCGGGCAGTTGGCGGGGCAGTCCACTGTCGCCTCGACCAGGTCGGGGAAGCCGTGCAGCAGGCTCTCGGCGGACACGTGCGCCAGTCCGAAGCTGCGTACCCCGGGGGTGTCGACGATCCAGCCGGTGTCGCCGCCGGGCTCGGCGGGCAGGCGCAGCGCCACCGCGCTGGTCGAGGTGTGCCGGCCCCGGCCGATCGCGCTGACCGTGCCGACCGCCCGTTCGGCGTCCGGGACGAGGCGGTTGACCAGCGTCGACTTGCCCACCCCGGAGTGACCCACCATCACCGAGACCCGGCCCGCGAGCAGTGCCCGCAACGCGGCCAGGTCGGAGTCCGGGCGGATCAGCACGTACGGCAGCTCCAGCTCGGTGTAGTAGCCGAGCACCGCCTCCGGGCCGGCCAGGTCGGCCTTGGTGAGGCAGAGCAGCGGCTCGATGTCGGCGTCGTACGCGGCCACCAGGCAGCGGTCGATGAACCCGGTACGCGGCGGCGGGTCGGCGAGCGCGCTGACGATCACCAACTGGTCGGCGTTCGCCACCACGACCCGTTCCAGCCGCCCCTCGGCGGTGGTCTCGTCGTCGTCGGCGGTACGCCGCAGCACCGACGTCCGCTCGGCGATGCGCACGATGCGGGCGAGCGCGCCCGGCGCCCCGGAGCTGTCCCCGACCAGCCCCACCCGGTCGCCCACCACCACCGACTTGCGTCCCAGCTCGCGGGCGCGCATGGCGGTCACGAGCGGCGCGTCGGGCCCGGCCCCGGACAGCACGCAGGTGTAGCGGCCCCGGTCGACGGCGATGACGAAGCCCTCGACGGCGTCGGCGTGGCGGGGCCGGGTGCGCGTTCGCGGGCGCGACGACCGGCCCGGCCGGACCCGGACGTCGTCCTCGTCGTACTCACGCCGCTTCGTCGCCAGGACGTCCCCCGCTCTCAGTTCTTGCCGGTCACCATCCCCGACCATAGTGCCGGGAACTCGGGCATGGTCTTGGAGGTGCACGCCACGTCGTCGACCTCGATGCCGGGGACGGCCAGCCCGGCCACCGCGGCGGCGTGCGCCATCCGGTGGTCGGCGTACGTGCGGAACGTCCCGCCGCGCAGCGGGCGGGGCCGGATGTCCAGCCCGTCGCGGGTCTCGGTGATGTCCGCGCCGAGCGCGGTGAACTCCTTGGCGAGCGCGGTGACCCGGTCGGTCTCGTGGCCGCGGATGTGGCCGATGCCGGTGAGGCGGGACGGGCCGTCGGCGAGCAGCGTGAGCGCGGTCAGCACCGGGGTCAGCTCGCCGACGTCGGAGAGGTCGGCGTCGAGCCCGCGCACCGTGCCGGTGCCCCGGACGGTCAGGCCGTCGGTGCCGAGGCTCACCTCGCCGCCCATCCGGTGCAGCAGCTCCCGGAGCCGCTCGACCGGCTGGAGGCTGCTGCGCGGCCAGCCCTGCAGCGTCACCTCACCGCCGGTGACCAGGGCGGCGGCGAAGAACGGCGCGGCGCCGGACAGGTCCGGCTCGATCTCCCAGCCGCGCCCGGACAGCGGGCCCGGCTCGACCGTCCACACGTCGGGCGTGGTGTCGTCGACGGCGGCGCCGGCGGCGCGCAGCATCTGCACCGTCATCCGCACGTGTGGCGCGGACGGCACCGGCGGCCCCTCGTGCCGGACCACGACACCCCGGTCGAAGCGCGGCGCGGCGAGCAGCAGCCCGGAGACGAGCTGGCTGGAGGCGGAGGCGTCGATCACCACGTCGCCGCCTGTCACCCGGCCCGCGCCGAGCACGACGAGCGGCAGGCTGCCGACCGGGGGCGCGTCGATGCGGACGCCGAGCGCGCGCAGCGCGCCGATCAGCGGCCCGAGCGGGCGGGTCCGGGCGTGCGGGTCGCCGTCGAACGTGACCCGCCCGGCGGCCAGCCCGGCCACCGGGGGCAGGAAGCGCATCACGGTGCCGGCCAGGCCGACGTCGACGTGCGCCGGGCCGGCCAGCGGATAGGGACGGACCAGCCAGCGGTCGTCGTCCGAGACGGACATGTGCGCGCCCAGCGCGCGCAGGCCGCCGGCCATCAGTTCGGTGTCCCGGGCGCGCAGCGGCCGGGCGAGTGTCGACGGCCCGCCGGCGAGCGCGCCGAGCACCAGGGCCCGGGCGGTCATCGACTTGGAGCCGGGCAGGCGCAGCGTCGCGGCGACCGGGTCGCTCGCGGTCGGCGCGGTCCACGGCTGCGGCGGACGCGTCGCGGTCGGATTGCTCACGGTCACATTCTGCCAAGCTCGCGGGCCGGTGGGGCCATCCGCCGCCGCTGCTCCCGTTGGGCGGGACAGCCGGAACGTCCGGATGCGGCTAGCGTGGGCGCCATGTGCGGGAGGTACGCCACGACCCGGAGCGCCGCCGACCTGAGCGCGATGTTCTCCTCGGCCGACGAGACCGGCGGGGTCGCGCCGGACTACAACGTCGCGCCGACCGACCCGGTGCCGCTGGTCCGGCTCGCCCCGGAGGGGCACCGGCTGCTCTCCCTCGGCCGCTGGGGCCTGCTCCCGCAGTGGTCGCGCAGCGCCGCCGGGGCCGCCCGCATGATCAACGCGCGGGCCGAGACGGTCGCCACCAGCCGGGCGTACGCGCCGTCCTTCGCCCGCCGCCGCTGCCTGGTCCCCGCCGACGGGTGGTACGAGTGGGTCCGCCTCGCCGACGGCCGGCGCCAGCCCTACTTCATGACCCCGCGGGACGGCTCGGTCCTGGCCTTCGCCGGCATCTGGTCGGTGTGGGAGTCGGCCGGTGCGGCCCGGCTCACGTTCAGCGTGCTCACCACCGCTGCGGTCGGCGAGCTGGCCGAGGTGCACGACCGGATGCCGCTGCTGCTGTCGCCGGAGCGCTGGGCGGGATGGCTCGGCCCGGTCGAGGAGCCGGCGGAACTGCTCACGCCGCCGGACGCCGGCCTGCTCGGCGGGCTGGAGATCCGGCCCGTCTCCCGGGCCGTGGGGGATGTCCGCAACGACGGCCCGGAGTTGATCGCGCCGGTGGCTCCGGCGGGTGTCGAGACGGCCGCCGGACCGACGCTGTTCTGATCACGCTCCGCCACATTTGCGTGTACCCGTTTGTCGGGGTTGGGCCGCAAAAGTCGCCCGGACGTTCAGTCAGTTTCATCGAAGACTCTTGTCCTTACGCATGCGAATGCGATAGAACACAGCGCCGGTGATGGGCGTCTGTTCGCACGGGGCGGATGACACCCATCGATCTTGTAAAGATCTACGCCGGTTCCCACGGGGGAGGTGGGTGTATTGACACGGGCACGTATGCCGCGTCCGCACGAGGTAGCCGCCGCGCGGCGCGATCCGCGACTGCTGCGGGCGCTGAGCGAACGACGCCAGGACGACGCGTGGCGCACCAGGGGCACCTGTCAGAACGTCGATCCGGAGACGTTCTTTCCGGCACCGAACGAACCGGCCGACGCGGCGGTGGCGCTCTGCCGCACCTGCGACGTCCAGGGCTCCTGCCTGGCCTGGGCCCTGGAAGTGGGCGACTGCCACGGCGTCTGGGGCGGCACCACGCCGCGTGAGCGGCGCGCCATGCTGGTGGCCTGGCGCAGCGAGGTGCAGCCGGATCCGGACGCGCTCGACGACGCCGGCCCGCCGGTGCGCGACCGCCTGCTCACGCTGGTTCCGCTGAGCTGATCACGACGTCGCCCGTGGCCCGCTCCGGCAGGCCGCGGGCGACGTCCGTTTCCGCGCCCGAGCACCGGCGAACCGGCCGGCCCGCGCAGAATGAGCCGGTGCGGCACGACGACGACATCGACACACCACGTGGGCCCGCCCGGCTCCGGTTCGACCCACCCGCCGACGGCACGACGGTGCTGGTGCTCGGCCACGGCGCCGGCGGTGACGTGGACGCGCCCGACCTGACCGCCGTGCGGGACGCGGTACTCGCCGCCGGGGCCGGGGTGGCCCTGGTGACCCAGCCGTACCGGGTCGCCGGGCGACGCGCGCCCGCTCCCGCCGGGCACCTCGACGAGGCGTGGACGGCGGTGCTGGCCGAACTGCGCCGGCGCGCCCCGCGGGTGCGCCACTGGGTGGTCGGGGGCCGTTCCAGCGGCGCCCGGGTGGCCTGCCGTACCGCCGCCGCCGTCGGGGCGGCCGCAGTGGTGGCGCTGGCGTTCCCGCTGCACCCGCCGGGACGACCGGAGCGCTCCCGGGCCGGGGAGCTGCTCACCGGGCTGCCCACCCTCGTCGTCAACGGCGACCGGGATCCGTTCGGCGTACCCGAGCCGGGCCCCGGCATCGAGGTCGTGGTCCGGCCGGGGGAGCGCCACGACCTGCGCGGCGATCCGGCCGGCACGGCCGCCGTGGTGCGGGACTGGCTGCGCGTACACGGGTGGTCGTCCTGACCGGGCGGCGCGCCGTGACCGTCCGCCGCGGCGGGTCGTTGCACCGGTTGGTGCCGGCCGCCCGGTTCGGGCGCGCCGGGGCCACCCTCCCAGGCCCTTCCTGGTCCCAGCGTCGGTCGCGGCCGAGGCCGGGACCAGGATCGGGTGGGGCGGAGGAATGCCGCACCCCACACCTCGCGTTACCTCCCTTGGACGACGACAGAGCCAGCGCGAGGGGGGTGACCGGTGCCGATCGAGACACGGAGCCGGGAACGGGACGAACGGGACGAGCGCCAGCTCCGGCGGCTGCTCGACGCGCCGGAGTGGCCCGCGGCGGCGTCGGTCGTGAGCACCGGCACACACTCCGGAAGTGAATCTGCCGGCAAGCGGGTACGCGTATCCTCGGCGGGAAAGCATCCGACGCGAGGGGATGTGCGGTTGACCACCGAGAAGACGGACGAGCGCAGGGCCCGCTTCGAGCGGGACGCGATGCCCTTCGTCGATCAGCTCTACGCTGCCGGACTGCGGATGACCCGCAACCCGGCCGACGCGGAGGACCTGGTTCAGGAGACGTACCTGAAGGCGTACGCCGCCTTCCACCAGTTCGAGCAGGGCACGAACCTGAAGGCCTGGCTCTACCGGATCCTGACCAACACCTACATCAACACCTACCGCAAGCGGCAGCGCCAGCCCATCCAGGCGCCGACCGAGGAGATCACCGACTGGCAGCTCGCCGAGGCGGAGTCGCACACGTCCAGCGGCCTGCGCTCGGCCGAGACGGAGGCGCTCGACCGGCTGCCGGACAGCGACGTCAAGGAGGCCCTCCAGCAGTTGCCGGAGGAGTTCCGCCTGGCCGTCTATCTGACCGACGTCGAGGGCTTCTCCTACAAGGAGGTCGCCGACATCATGGGCACGCCGATCGGCACCGTGATGTCCCGTCTGCACCGTGGCCGACGTAATCTGCGCAAACTGCTGGAGCAGTACGCGGCGGAGCGGGGTTTCAGCGCCGCGTCGTCGAAGAAGGGTTCGACCGCCGCCGCCGGCCGGGAGGTGTGACCGTGAGCTGTGGACAACCGCACGAGACGGACTGCCGCGAGGTGCTCGCCGAGGTCTACCTCTACCTCGACCTGGAGTGCGCCGAGGAGCGCCGGGTCCTGATCCGGCACCACCTGGACGAGTGCGGGCCGTGCCTGCGCGAGTACGGCATCGAGCAGGAGGTCAAGGCGCTCGTGGCCCGCTGCTGCGGCAACGAGGCGGCGCCGGAGAAGCTGCGCGAGCGGCTGCGGCTGCGGCTGACCGAGCTGGTGGTCTTCGAGACCACCGAGTCCCGCGAGTTGGCCGACTGACTTACGACGGAACGGCCCGGGTCCTGCGGACCCGGGCCGTTCCGCGTGTCCGGCGCGTACGCCGGGGCGATCCGATGATCAGGAGTTGGGGCGCTTGCCGTGGTTGGCGGCGCTCTTCTTACGGGCCTTCTTCTTGCGGGCCTTCTTCGCCATGCTCTGCCTCCTTGTGCTGGTCACTGTTCCGTCCGCGGCTGGGCGCGGCGGAGGTCGCGGTGTGGCCCCTCCGGGCTCGCCGGTGGCCGACCCGCACGATGCTAGTGCCGTCACCGCCCGCCGGGGCGCGGCGGGGCGGATCGCGCGGCGGTGGTGCGCGGCCCGGCGTGACCGGCGTCATGATTGGATACCGTTCGCAGGATTGTCGGGGAGCTGTCGGGGAGAGGGAGGGCCGGAGATGGCCGAGGAGATCCGCGCCGAAATGGTGGCGAACGTCTGGAAGGTCGTCGTGTCGGCCGGCGACACGGTGTCCGAGGGCGACACCCTCGTCATCCTGGAGTCGATGAAGATGGAGATCCCGGTGGTCGCCGAGTCCGACGGCGTGGTGCAGAAGCTGGCGGTCAACGAGGGTGACGTGGTGCAGGACGGCGACCTGATCGCGGAGATCGGTTGACCGGCCTGCGGGTACGCCGCGCCGAGCCGGCTGACTTCCCGGCCGTGGCCCGGCTGACCGTCGCCGCGTACGAGGCGGACGGCCAGCTCAAGGACGAGAGCGGGTACGCGCCGGTGCTCGCCGACGTGGCGACCCGCGCCGAGACCGGCGAGGTGCTGGTGGCCGTCGACGACGCCACCGGTCAGGTGCTCGGCGCGGTGACGTTCGTGCTGCCGGGGACCCCGTACGCCGAACTCGCCGGCCCGGGGGAGGCCGAGTTCCGGATGCTCGCTGTGGATCCGGCCGCCCAGGGCCGGGGTGCCGGCGCCGCGCTCGCGGCCGCGTGTGTGGCGCGCGCGACGGAGCTGGGCTGCACGGCCGTGGTGATCTGCGTACGCGCCGGGATGGCGGCGAGCGCCCATCGCCTCTACGAGCGGCTCGGTTTCGTCAGGTACCCGGAGAAGGACTGGACCCCGCTGCCCGGTATCGACCTGCGCGGCCTGCGGCTGGACCTGACCCGGGCAGGCTGAATCCGGCCGCGGCCGGCTGAATCTCACCGCGGCTGACGCGGCGCGGCTCAGCCCTGGCCGTTCTCGCCGATCTTGGCGAGCAGTTCGTCGGCCACCTGGAGCGCGATCCGCTTGCGCTCGTCGTCGGTGATGCCCGGCGCGCGTACCGCGAACCAGCTGCTGTGCACCGCGAACAGCGTGAGCGCGGCGCGGAGCTGGGCGGCGGGTGACTCGTCGCCCCGGCACAGCTCGTGGGCCAGCCGCATCATCCGGTTGCGCATCTGCTGGCCGGCGACCAGGCTCTTGAGCACTGTCTGGTTCTGCTCGAAGAAGCGCATCACCTGGGGCAGGTCGCCGGCGAACATGCTGTCGGCGTACCGGCTGATCAGGGCGCGCCGGGTCGCCAGCGTGGGCGGCTGGTCGGCGGCCCAGGCGATCAGCTCGTCCATGCGGCGCAGCCGGTCGTCGACCAGGCTGGTGACGATCTCGTCCTTGCTCTTGAAGTGGTAGTAGAGCGCCGCCTTGGTCACACCCAGCCGCTCGGCGATCTCCCGCAGTGACGTCTTCTCGTAGCCGTGCTCGGTGAAGAGTTCCAAGGCGACGGCCTGGATCCGCTGCCGCGTGCCACCTGTGGTCTCCCTCACCGGCCGACATCCTTTCAATCCGCTTGACGTGCGCCCGTCATGAGCTTACCGTCCGGCTAGTAAGCAAACTAGCCGGGCGGCAAGTAAGTCGATCATCCGATCTGCGGGGGAGCCTACCGATGAGTCAACCAGCCCAGGTGATCACGAGACCCAATGTCCGGGTCGTCCTGTTCGGTCTGATGATCGCGATGATGCTCGCGATGCTCGACAACATGATCGTCAGCACCGCGCTGCCGCGGATCGTCTTCGAGTTCGGCGGCGCCGACCACTTCACCTGGGTGGTCACCGCGTACGTGCTGGGCACGACCGTCTCCACGCCGATCTGGGGCAAGCTCGGCGACCTCTACGGCCGCAAGACCGTCTTCCTCACCGCTGTGGTCGTGTTCCTGGTCGGCTCCGCGCTCTGCGGCATGTCCGGCTCCGGCGTCTTCGGCGGCACCGACACCGGCATGATCGAGCTGATCGCGTTCCGCGCCGTCCAGGGCCTCGGCGCGGGTGGCCTGATGGTCGGCGTCATGGCGATCATCGGTGACCTGGTCCCGCCGCGTGAGCGGGGCCGCTACCAGGGCATGATCGCCGGCATCATGGCCATCGCCATGGTCGCCGGGCCGCTCGTCGGTGGCTTCATCACCGACCACCTCTCCTGGCGCTGGGCGTTCTACGTCAACCTGCCGCTGGGCGGCGCGGCGCTGCTGGTCCTCGCCACCACCATGCACCTGCCGAAGTACCGCACCGAACACAAGATCGACTGGTTGGGCGCGGCGCTGCTGTCCGTCGGCATCACCGCGATCGTGCTGGTGACCACGTGGGGCGGCAACGAGTACGACTGGGTCTCGCCGCAGATCCTCGGCCTGGCCGTGCTGGCGGTGCTGGCGCTCGGCGTGTTCGCGCTGGTCGAGCGCCGCGCGCCGGAGCCGATCCTGCCGCTGAGCCTGTTCACCAACCGCAACTTCGCGCTGATCTCGGTGATCGGTTTCCTGCTCGGCTTCGCCATGTTCGGCGCGATGAACTTCCTGCCGCTCTACCAGCAGACCGTCCAGGGCGCCTCGGCCACCAACAGCGGACTGCTGCTGCTCCCGCTGATGTTCGGCATGCTCGTGGTGTCGCTCGTGGTGGGCCGGACCATCACCAGGACCGGCCGCTACCGCGTCTTCCCGATCGTCGGCGGCGTGGTGATGGCCGCCGGGATGGGCCTGCTCAGCCTGCTGGACGTGGACACCAGCAAGACGCAGTCCTCGCTCTACATGATCGTGCTCGGCGTCGGCATGGGCTTCCTCATGCAGACCTCGATGCTGATCGCGCAGAACAGCGTGGAACAGAAGGACCTCGGCGCGGCCAGCGGCGCCGCCACCTTCTTCCGGTCCATCGGCGGCTCGTTCGGCGTCTCCCTCTTCGGCGCGATCTTCGCCAACCGCCTGGCCGACTCGGCGGCCGGTCCCGCGTTCGCGGGCTCGGGCGGTGGTGAGGGCGGCGCGATGGACCTGGAGGCCCTCAAGAAGCTCACCGGCCCGATGCGCGAGGCGGTGCTCGGCGGCCTCTCCGACGCGATCTCGCACGTCTTCTTCTGGGCCGTCCTCTTCACGGTGGCCGTACCGGTGCTCGCCTGGTTCATCAAGGAGGTGCCGCTGCGCGCGACTAACGACGTGCCGCCTGCCGGCGCCACCCCGGAGGACCAGGCCGAGGCCGCGCTCGGCAAGGCCCCCGTCGCCTGACACGCCGTCCGTCGCGGCCCCGCCACCCCTGAGGGGTACGCGGGGCCGCGCCGTGTCTGCCGCTGCGCGGTCAGCCGCGGCGGAACAGGGCGGTGAGCCGTCGCCAGAGACGCCGCAGCGGGCCGCCCTCGGCACCGGCGATCAGCCGGTCGGCGGTGGCGCGTGTCGCCGCGTCGAGCGCCGGGGTGGCACGCGCCAGGTACGCCAGCGACACCGCCACCGGGGTACGGCGGACCGGCCCGGTTGCCACCCCGGCGATCCGCCCGGCCACCAGCGCGGCCACGTCGGTGCGGGTGTCCGGGTGCACCCAGGCGGCGGTGACCAGGGCGAACAGTGCCGCCTCGGCGGCCGGGCCGAGATCGCCGGCGGCCAGTTCCCCCAGCACCCGCCGCCGGGTCGACCGCTCCCACGGCTCGTCGGTGCGGTGGTGCAGCAGGCCGAGGCAGGCCCAGACCTGCGCGCAGCGCGTCCACAAGGCCGGATCCTGCCCGCCGAGCACCCGGCCCAGCGCGGTCGCCGGCGCCTCCGGCGGGTGTGCCAGCAGGGCGAGCAGGTCGGCGAGGTCCAGTGTGGCCAGCCCGACCGCGGCGTCGTACGCGGCCGGCGGGTGCGCCCAGGCGGGGTGCGCGAGCTGCTGGAGCCGCCGTGCCGCGGCCGCCGAGGGGGCGGGACCGTCCGGGGCCGGGTCCTCGTCGCCCGCCGGGGTCACCTGCCCGAGCCAGGGGCGCCCTCGGCAGCACTCGGCGAGGTCACCGTGCTCGTGCGTGTCGTCCGGGTGGTCGCGGACGAAGTCGGCGAGCGCCACCAGGTGGTCCACGTCCCCGTCGCGCAGGTAGCGCAGCCGGTGCGCGGTGTGCACGGCGCAGTCGAACGCCGGATCCCTCGCCAGCGCCCGGTCGACCCAGCCCAGCGCCGCGTCGAGCCGGCCGTGGTCGGCCAGCGTGCCGGCGATGTCCGCGTAGACCGCGAGGTCGTCGGGGTCGAGCGCGACAGCGCGTTCCAGTGCGGCGAGCGCTTCGGCGGTCCGGCCGGCGCTGCGGTACGCGTACCCGAGCCACACCTCGCCGAGTTTGGTGGGCTGCGCGCGTACCCCCCGGGTGGCCCAGGTGACGGCGAGGGTGACGTCACCGAGGCGCCGGGCCAGCGCGGACGCCGCGCCCAGCAGCAGCGGATGGGCCGGATGGACGGTGATCGCGTTGCGGGCCAGCGTGAGGTACGGCGCGAGCGGCTCGCGCAGCCGGCGCGGCGCGGGGTCCGGCGCCGCCGCGCAGACCTGCATGAGGATCCGGGCGGTGCGCTCGGGATCGAGACGTTCCGGCAGGTCGGCGGCGGTCACCCAGGGCACGGCGGCCCAGGGCGCGGCGGGCGCGTAGCCGGTGGCGGCGGCCAGAAGGTCGAGTCCCTCGGCGGGACGGCCGGCGGCGGCGAGCAGGTGTGCGCGGGCTACCACGGCGCCGACGAACGCCTGCTGGCCGAGCGGGAAGAGGTCGAGGTCGCCGCCGCTCGCCGCGTTCAGCCGGGCGAGCGTCTCGTGCGCCTCGGGCAGCGTGGGGGAGCGGACCAGCGCGGCGGCCACGTGGTCGGCGGCGTGCCGCAGGTCGCCCTCGCCCAGTGCCAGCCGGGCCAGCGCGAGTTCCTCCTCCGCGGAGAGCGCGGCGTCGTCCTCGGGCACGTCGTCCTCTCGCCGGGGTCGGTCGGTCAGCCGGGCAAGCCTAGGGGATCTTCCGTCGATTAGTGATCCACTGCGCACTCCTGCTCGTTGCGTTGATTGATACCGCTTAAACGTGCAAGACTGAGCATCGAACGCGCGGGAAACGCGCAGAAGGAGGTTCTGGAGTGACGCGTCCAGGGGCCGGTATGGCCGCCGACATCGACGAGCAGCCGGCCGGTTACGAGCGTCTGCTCTCCACCGAGCACGCGGCGGCCATCGCCGAGGTGGCGGCCGTCGTCGCCGAACGCCGCCCCCGGCACGTGGTCTTCACCGCCCGCGGCACCTCCGACCACGCCGCGCTCTACGCGGCCTACCTGACCGAGATCCGCCTCGGGCTGCCCGCCGGGCTGGCCTCACCGAGCGCGATCACCGTCTTCGGCGCCCGGCCCGACCTCTCCGACGCGCTCGTCGTCGGCGTCAGCCAGAGCGGCGGCTCGCCCGACCTGGCCGAGGTGCTACGGGTCGCCCGCGCCTCCGGCGCGCTCACCCTCGCGGTCACCAACAACCCCGGCTCGCCGCTGGTGGAGACCGCCGAACTGAGCGTCGACATCGCCGCCGGCCACGAGCGCGCCGTCGCCGCCACCAAGACCTACACCGCCGAGCTGCTCGCGCTGCTCATGCTCATCGAGGGCGTACGCGCCGGCGACGGCGTGCTGCCCGCCGAGGAGCGCGCCGCCCTGAGCCGCCTGCCCGAGCTGGCCGCGCAGACACTCGCCGACGACACCCCGGCCCGGCTCGCCCCGCGCTACCGGTTCGCCGCCCAGCTCGTCACCACCGGCCGGGGCTACGCGTACCCGACCGCCCGGGAGGCGGCGCTGAAGCTGATGGAGACCTCGTACCTCCCGGCGCTCGCCTTCTCCGGCGCCGACCTGCTGCACGGCCCGCTCGCCATGACCGACCCGGACGTCCCGGTGCTCGCCGTGGTCGGCTCCGGCCCCGGCGGCACGTCCATGCGCGAGGTGCTGCCCCGCCTCGGCGAGCGCCGCGCCGACGTGGTCGTGGTCGGCTCCGCCGAGGTCGGCGAGACCCGGATGGCGGTGCCCGAGGTCGACGAGCGGTACGCGCCGCTGCTCGACATCCTGCCGCTGCAACGGCTCGCGCTGTCCCTGGCGCTGGCCCGAGGCGAGGACCCGGACGCGCCGCGCGGCTTGAAGAAGGTCACGGCGACGATGTGAGGTCCGGCGTGGCACGCTGTGTGGCGTGTCCACCCTCCGTGACCTCGCCGAGGAGCACACCGCGCTCCGACCGGCCGACATCGACCACCTGCACCGGATCGCCGGCGACTGGCAGCTGCTGTCCGACCTGTCCTTCGCCGACCTGCTGCTCTGGGTGCCGGTGGACGGTGACGGCACGTTCCTCTGCGTGGCCCAGGTCCGTCCCACCACCGCGCCGACCGCCTACCTGGACGACCAGGTCGGGCGCATCGTCGGCGGGGCCGAGGTGGCCCACCTGGAGGTGGCCCACCGGCAGGGACGGATCTGGCGCGAGGGCGACCCGGTCTGGTACGGCGACGTCCCGGCCCGCCACGAGGCGATCCCGGTCCGGCTGCGCACCGGCGACGGTGAAGCCGGCGAGGTGATCGCCGTGGTGGGCCGGGACACCAACCTGTCCACCGCGCGCACCCCGAGCCAGCTCGAACTGAACTACCTGACCACGGCCGACGACCTCGCCCAGATGATCGCCGACGGCACGTTCCCGCCGCCCCGGCACCCGGGCGAGACCACCTCGGCGCCCCGCGTCGGCGACGGCCTGGTGCGGCTCGACGCCAACGGCAAGGTCACCTACGCCAGCCCGAACGCGCAGTCCGCGTACCGCCGCCTCGGCTACGCCTCCCACCTCGTCGGTGAGGACCTGGCCAAGCTGCACCGCCGGCTCGCCGGCGACCCCCTCGAAGGCACCGACGCGGGCAACGCCGTGCTGGCCGCGCTGCGCGGCGAGGCGCCACCCCGCCGGGAGATCGACGCGCGTGGCGCCACCATGCTCACCCGGGCGCTGCCGCTGATGCCCGCCGGAGTGCCGATCGGCGCGCTGGTGCTGGTCCGCGACATCACCGAGGTACGCCGACGCGACCGCGCCCTGATCACCAAGGACGCCACCATCCGGGAGATCCACCACCGGGTGAAGAACAACCTCCAGACCGTCGCCGCGCTGCTGCGCCTCCAGGCCCGGCGCGTCGCCATGCCCGAGGCGCGGGTGGCCCTCGAAGAGTCGGTACGCCGGGTCGCCTCGATCGCGCTCGTGCACGAGACGCTCTCCATGTCCAGCGACGAGGCGGTCGAGTTCGACGGCATCGTGGACCGCGTCGCCAGCGCCGCCACCGAGGTCGCCGCCACCGAGGTGAGCGTCGGGATGCGCCGCCGCGGCACCTTCGGCGTGCTGCCCGCCGAGATCGCCACCTCGCTGGTGATGGTGCTCAACGAGCTGCTGCTCAACGCCGTCGAGCACGGCTTCCCGCCGGCCGACGAGGAGGCCGCTGCCCCCGCGCCCGCGGACGCGCTCCGGCCCGAGGCCGAGGTCACCGCGCCCCGGCCCGAGGTGGTGGTCACCGCGCACCGGGCGCGCAAGCAACTGCACGTCTCGGTCACCGACAACGGCCGGGGACTGCCCGAACAGTTCGACGCCGAACGCGGCGGCAACCTGGGCCTGCAGATCGTCCGGGCGCTGGTCACCGGCGAGTTGCGCGGCACCATCGACCTGCGCAACAGCGCCGACGGCGGCACCGAGGCGGCCATCGTCGTACCGCTGGCCCGCGGCACCACCGACCGCCTCACCGGACGAGCAGGGCCACCGTGATCCCCGGGCGCGGCCACACCTGCCGCACCGTGTAGCCCGCGCGCAGCGCGTCGCCCTTCGCCCCCGGCACCGCCGCCAGCGGGTCCGCACGCCGGCCGGTGACCACCAGCCAGACCCGGTCCACCCCGGCCAGGCACCGCGCCGGGTCGTCGCACTCCACGGCCCAGAGGCTCGCGTCCTGACGCTGGTCGCGGACCACGAGCACGTCGCGCGGCAGCCTCGACCCCAGGTGGTACGCCATGCCGAGATCCGGGAACAGCCAACCGTCCCGGGGTGCGTAGACGATCGCGTCGCCCGGCCGCTGCCCGGCGCCGATGACGCCGGCCGCGCCCGCGTAGTCGACGGGGGAGCTGCGCGGCCACTCGTGGGTACGGCGCAGGGCCGCCTGATCGGGCAGCCCGAGCAGGCCCGCCAGCACCACGACCGCGAGTCCGGCCGCGAGCGGTCGCAGTGTCTTCTGTGGTGCCGTGATGTGCGAACCGGCCCGCGTTGTCCTCGCCGGTGCGGTCCGCGGCGCCCCCGCCGGTGCGGCGCCGGCCAGCAGGCAGGCGAACGGCACGGTGAAGACCAGGTAGCGGGTCACCCAGAGCGGCACCACCGTCCCGGCGGCGAACACCAGCAGCACCGGCAGCAGCACGGCGGCGGCGGGCAGCAGCGCCCGACGTCCCAGCCGGGCCGCGCCGAGCGCCGCGAGCGCGAGCACGAACCCGCCGACGGCGCCGCTCTGCGCCAGCGCGCCCGGTAGCGCCGCCAGGTCGGGCAGGCGCGCCGGATCCACCCAGTCGAGTTGCCGCCCACGCTGTCCCCGGGCCACGAGCGCCAGCGGCGTGACCAGCAGAACCGCGGGCAGCAGCGCCACCAGCCACCACGCGAACACGGCCGGCTTCCGCTGTGTGGCAGCCGAGTCCCGGTGGGCCGGGTCGTCGGAGTCGTCAGCGCGTGGCGGGTCGACGCCCGCGGCGGACGGGCCGTACGCGGCGACCAGTAGTACTACCACCGCGTGCGCGGCGAGCAGCGTGAGCGCGAGCAGATGGAACAGGCCGAGCGCGGCGACCGCAGCGGCGTACCCGGCCCAGCGCCACCGTCCCGGCCGGCGCAGCGCCTCGACCAGCAGCAGTGTGGCCAGCACGGCGAGCAGCGTCGCGAGGGCGTACGGGCGGGCCTCCTGGCCGTACCGCGAGGTGACCGGCAGCACCGCGAACAGCAGTCCGGCCAGCAGCCCGGCGCGGCGGCCGACCAGCACCGCGCCGAGGCGTGCGGTGAGCGCGGCCGCCACCGCCATGGCCAGCGCCGAGGGCAGCCGCAGTGCCGTCGGCGACGTGCCGGCCAGCGCGGTCCAGCCGTGCATGAGCAGGTAGTAGGGCCCGGTCGCGGCGTCGATGGTGCGGGTCGTCCGGACCAGGTCCGGTACCGGCCGGGTGGCGGCGCTCCAGGTGGCCAGCTCGTCCCGCCACGGCTGGGCGTGCCCGATGCCGGCCAGTGTCACCACGAGCGTGAGCAGTCCCGGAACCACCCACACCACCGGACCCGAACGGGCACGGCCAGGAACGGGCGCGAACCTCCTCACCCCCGCAGCGTCACACGCCGGTTGCCGTCACCC
>NZ_WBKS01000074.1:0-28381 GCF_008868145.1 Micromonospora sp. AMSO1212t | reverse complement strand
TCCTGACCCTGATCTCCCGCTGAACCCTCCGCCCGGCAGATCTTGGTACGGATCGGCCCCGGGAAGGGCGGGCGCGTACCAAGATCTGCCGGGCGGAGGGTTCAGCGGGAGATCAGGGTCAGGATGCTGGCCTCTGGGGGGCAGGCGAAGCGGATCGGGGCGGTGGGGTGGGTGCCGAGGCCGGCGGAGACGTGCAGCCAGGAGTCCGAGCCGGGCCAGCGGTGCAACCCGCGCGCCATCGAGCGGGGCAGCCCGCAGTTGGTCACCAGCGCGCCGTACCCGGGCACGCAGACCTGGCCGCCGTGGGTGTGCCCGGCCAGCAGCAGACCGAAGCCGTCGGCGGCCATCCGGTCCAGCACCACCGGCTCGGGGGAGTGGGACAACGCGATCGACAGCGCCGCGTCGCCGCTGACCGGGCCGGCCACGGCGTCGTAGTCGTCCCGTTCGATGTGCGGGTCGTCCACGCCTGCCAGCTCGATCTCCCGCCCGCCGGCCTTGAGCGTGGTGCGGGCGTTGTTCAGGTCGGCCCAGCCGGCGCCGGTGAGGATGTCGCGCAGCTCCTCGTACGGCAGCGGCACGCCCTCGGTGTACTCCCGGTCGGGCAGGAAGTAGGTGAAGGGGTTCTTCAGGACCGGCCCGGTGTAGTCGTTGGAGCCGAAGACGAACGCGCCGGGCAGGTCGAGCAGCGGTTGCAGGGCGCGCAGCACGCCCGGCACCGACTCGGGGTGTGCCATGTTGTCGCCGGTGACCACGACCAGATCGGGGTCGAGCGCGGCCAGGGAGGCCACCCAGTCCTGTTTGCGTCGCTGGCCGGGCATCATGTGCAGGTCGGAGAGGTGCAGCACCCGCAGCGGTTCGGCGTCGGTCGGGAGCACCGGCACGTCGTACCGGCGGAGGGTGAACATGTTGCGCTCGACGAGCGACGCGTACGCCAGGGTGGCCGCGCCGGCGGCGACGGTTCCGGCCGCGAGCCGGAATAGTGTGCGCTTTCGCATGCCGTTCAGGGTAGTTTCACCGTCCATGAGCACGCTGAAGGACCGTCTCACCGCCGACATGCGCGCCGCTCTCAAGGCGCGCGACGAGCTGACCACCTCCACGCTGCGGATGGCCCTGGCCGCCGTGGGCAACGCCGAGGTCGCCGGCCGGGAAAAGCGCGAGCTCAGCGACGACGAGGTGCTCGTCGTGCTGACCAAGGAGGCGAAGAAGCGCCGCGAGGCGGCGGTGGCGTTCGCCGACGCGGGGCGCGCCGAGCAGGCCGGCAAGGAGACCGCCGAGGGCGAGGTGCTGGAGCGCTACCTGCCCAAGCAGCTCTCCGACGAGGAGCTGGCCGAGCTGGTCTCGGGGGCGCTCGCCGCGGGCGGCTTCACCGGCAAGGCGCAGATGGGCCCGGCCATGAAGGCCGCCCAGGCCGCGGTGGCCGGCCGGGCCGAGGGTGGTCGGGTCGCCGCCGAGGTACGCCGCCAGCTCGGTCTCTGAGCCGGCTCTTCCCGTAGCGCGGAAACGACGACGGCCACCTCCCGCAGGAGGTGGCCGTCGCGCTCTGCTGTCCGGGATCAGTTGCCCGGTCGTCCCGGTCTGCCGTTACCCGGTCCGCCCGGGCCACCCGGCCGGTCCGGTGTCGCGGTGCCGCCCTGCTCCGGAGTGCCGCCCTGGCCGGAGCTGACCTCGATCATCACCACGCCACCCTTGATGGTGCGCCCGTCAGGGCTGGTGCCGGCCGCGGTGCCGGCCGGGCACTCCGACGCCACCTTGTTGGTGGAGACCACCGGCTCGAAGCCGGCACCCTTCAGCCGGGACTTCGCGGTCTCGATCGACTCGCACTTGACGCCCGGGATGGAGCGCTGGTCGCCCAGGACGATCTTGCCGCTGGGCGGGGTGAAGTTCTTCCGCTCCTTGCCCTTCATGGCGTCACGCAGCGTCTGGTAGACCGCCGGGTTGATGCCCTGGGGCGTCTCGTCGTGGCCCATCTTCTGGTTGGTCTGCGGCCAGTCCGGGTCGGCCATGATGCCGGCCACCGCGTACTGCTTGGTCATCGCGACCAGCGCCGAGGTGCGGTCGGAGTCGGTGGTGCCGGACTTGCCGGCCACCGGCGCGTCGACGATGTTGCGGACGTTGCCGGCGGTGGCGGGGCCGCACTTGGTGGTGGAGGAGCGGTCACCGACCGGGCAGCGCGCGGCGTCGACGGCGGCGCGGGCCACCTCGGTGCTGACCCGCTGCTCGCAGCGGGGGTTGGCGACGTCCAGCTTCTCGCCGTCCGGGCCGCGGATCTCCTGCACCGGGATCGGCTCGCAGTACTTGCCGTCGGCGGCGAGCGTGGCGTACGCGTTCGCCAGCTCCAGCGGCGTGGTCTGGGAGACGCCGAGGCTGAACGCGCCCCACTGGTGCGGGTTGGCGGCGAGCTGCGCGTCGCTCGACGAGCGGAACGAGATGCCGAGCTTCTGTGCCGCCTTCACCACGTTCTCCGCGCCGACCCGCTGCTGGAGGTCGATGAAGAACGTGTTGACCGAGAAGCCGAAGCCGCTCCACATGTTGTGCATGCCGGCCATCGCGGGGTTGGCGTTCTTCGGGCAGTACTTGCTGGTGCCCGGGCAGGCGGCGGGCGAGTTGAACTCGACCGGGTAGTTGGACTCGAAGACCGGCTTCGCGTTGATGGGGTAGCTGAGCGGGTAGCCCTTCTCCAGCGCGGCCACCAGCGTGAAGATCTTGAAGGTCGAGCCGGCCTGGTAGCCGGCGATGCCGGGACCGCCGGTGACCAGCGGGTTCACCGTGTTGGGGTAGTTGCCCCGGATCTTCTTCTTGGCCTTCTTCGGGTCGCTGGAGATCTTGTTCTGCGGGTCGGACGGGTCGTCGAGCTTGAAGTTCCGGTTCACCGCCACGGCGCGGACGCGGCCGGTGCCCGGTTCCACGGCGGCCACCATCCGGGCCGCCTTGCTGCTCTCGCCGAGCTTGTTGCGGACGGCCTTGTCGGCGCCCTTCTGCGCCTGGACGTCCAGGGTGGAGACGATGGTGTAGCCGCCGCTCTTGAGCCGCCGCTCACGGTCGTACGAGGTGGCGCCGAACGTCTCCTGCTGGAGCCACCAGCGGTAGAGGTAGTCGCAGAAGAAGCCCCACGAGCGGGTGGTGGTCTGGGTGCAGCCGTTCGGGGTGCGCTTGCCCTTGACCTCAAGCTTGATCTTCTTGGCGGCGTCCGCCTCCTGCTGGGTGATCGCGCCGATCTGCACCATGTTCTGGATGACGTAGTCGCGCCGGCCGACCGCCTCCGGGTAGCCCGACTTGGTGGTCGGGTCGAACGAGGTGGGAGCCTTCACCATGCCGGCGAGCATCGCCGACTCCTGGATGTCGAGCTTGCTCGGCGGCTTGTTGAAGTAGACCTGGCTGGCCGCCCAGATGCCGTACGCGCCGTTGCCGAACGCGGCGATGTTGAGGTAGCGCTCCAGGATCTCGTCCTTGGAGAGCTCCTTGTCGACCTGGAGCGCGAGGCTCATCTCGCGCAGCTTGCGGCCGCTGGTGTCCTCGGTCGCGGCGACCACGTCGGCCGGGTGGGTGGCCGAGTACGAGATGGCCAGCCGGACGTACTGCATGGTGAGCGTCGAGGCGCCCTGCCGGGAGGAGCCGGCGGCCTGGTTGTTGACGAAGGCCCGCGCCACACCGTTGATGTCCACGCCGTTGTGCTTGTAGAAGTCGTGATCCTCGGCCGCGATGATGGCCTTCTGCATGGGCGTCGCGATGTCCTTGAGCTTGACGTCCTTGCGGTTCTCGTCGTACATCGTGGCCAGCACGGTCTTGCCGTCGGCCGCGAGCAGACGGGTGATCTGGGGTGCCCGGGCGACTGTCAGCTCCTTGGGCAGCGCCTCGAACGTCTCCGCCCCGGCCTTTGCGGCCAGTCCGGACATCGCCGCCACGGGGAAGGCCGCCGCAGCGACCACCACTCCGGCCAAGAGGCCGCAGATCAGCAGCGATGCGGCGTTGGTCAGCACGTTGTGGTCACGTTTCCGCATCCAGGTCACCTCGACAGGGTACGCGAGCAGGAATCGGCGGGCGCGCGGGGAAGTTTCCCCATTTCCTGCATGCGCCGGCCTCGTTGTGCTAAACGCACGAGCCCTGGTCCGGGGTTGCGTGAGATCCGGCGGAAGTCTCTGGCGAAGTCCGGGAGTAGCGCAGCGTTTTCACGTTCTCGGGCGGGGTAGTCGCGGGGCGAAAGCCCGGGAAGCCGGGAGTGTCCGGAATGATGGATTTCGCCGACAACGTTGCGTAATCGGGCGACTACACAGCATGATGGTGGCGGCGACCGCAGCCATGAGTCGTTCGTGCCGCCCTGGGGAGGCCGACGCGAACGACCGGGGGGATGTACGAGGGCTGCTCGCGCGAAGTCGGTAGGTACTGCAAGGGGGGACGTGTACAGATGGGCATGATCACTGACTGGCCGTCACTGGCGGCGTGTCAGAACGGAGACCCGGACGCGTTGTTCGTACAGGGCGCCGAACAGAACGTGGCGAAGAGGATCTGCCGGAGCTGCCCAGTTCGGTACGAGTGCCTGGCCGACGCGCTCGACAACCGGATCGAGTTCGGCGTGTGGGGTGGCATGACCGAGCGCGAGCGCCGGGCGTTGCTGCGCCGTCACCCGCAGGTCACCAGCTGGCGCAAGATGTTCGAGGCGGCCATGAAGAAGAACGCCAAGGAGAAGGCCGGCAAGGACAAGATCCTGGTAACCACGGCCAACTGACCGGACCGGTCAGCTCCGGCTGATCGCCTCGCCGATCGTCCGCAGCCCGTCGACGTCGTGCACGTCGGCGGGCTGCGCCGCCACCGACACCGCCGGCACCGCCGGGAACGCCTCGGTGAACCGGGCCGCCACCTGCTCCTCGCGTACCGCCTGCTGGGCCAGCGCGGCGTGCGCGCGCAACACCTCGACGGTGCCCTCGTGCCCACCCACGCCGGCCAGCCGCTCCGCGGCGGCCAGGCTCTCCGCGGCGGACAGGTCCGCCGCCGGCCGGTGCACCCGGTTGAGCACCAGCCCGGCCAGCGGCATCCGCTCGGACCGCAGGCGGCCGGCGAAGTAGGCGGCCTCCCGGACCGCGTCCGGCTCCGGAGCCGCGACCAGCAGGAACGCCGTCTCCCGGGCCTGGAGGATCCGGTACGTCTGCTCGGCGCGCTGCCGGAACCCGCCGAACATCGAGTCGAGGGCGGCCACGAAGCCGGACAGGTCGGTGAGCAGCTGGGCGCCCAGCACCTTCTGCACCACCTTCGAGAACATCCCGAAGCTCGCCGTGACCAGACTGAACATGCTCCGCCCGCCGCTGCGCGCCGGGGCCAGCAGCAGCCGCAGCATCCGGCCGTCGAGGAACCGGGACAGCCGGGCCGGCGCGTCCAGGAAGTCGAGCGCGGAGCGCGACGGCGGTGTGTCCACCACGATCAGGTCCCACTCGCCCCGGGCGTGCAGCTGGCCCAGCTTCTCCATCGCCATGTACTCCTGTGTGCCGGCGAAGGTTGAACTCATGGCCTGGTAGAAGGGGTTGGCGAAGATCTCCGCCGCCTTCGCCGGGTCGGTGTGCTGGAGCACCACGTCGTCGAACGTGCGCTTCATGTCGAGCATCATGGCGTGCAGTTCACCGCCGCTGGCCTCGACGTCGATGCCCTTGACCTGCCGGGGTGTGTTGTCCAGCTCGGTCAGGCCGAGCGACTGGGCCAGCCGGCGGGCCGGGTCGATGGTGAGCACCACCGTGCGCCGGCCGTGCCGCTCTGCTGCCCGCAGCGCCAGCGCCGCCGCCGTGGTCGTCTTGCCCACGCCGCCCGCCCCGCAGCAGACCACGATCCGTACGCCGTCGTCGGCGAGGATCTGGTCGACGTCAAGCGGAGGCGCCGCGTCTTCGGAAGGCACCAATCGAGCGTATCGGTCCCGAG
This sequence comes from Micromonospora sp. AMSO1212t, assembly GCF_008868145.1. Lineage (NCBI taxonomy): Bacteria > Bacillati > Actinomycetota > Actinomycetes > Micromonosporales > Micromonosporaceae > Micromonospora > Micromonospora sp. AMSO1212t. Next base: position 22,480 of record NZ_WBKS01000074.1, on the reverse strand, counting down.
GGGCACTCTGCTCCGTGCCGGCCGCAGGTGTGAGTCAATCCGCCCGGACGAGGGCCCCGGCGAGCGTCTCCAGCCCGGCCCGGTCGACCCCCTCGGGCAGCAGCGGCAACTCGACCAGGGGCAGGCCGAGATCCACCAGGTCACCCCGGAGGGAGTCCTCCAGCTCGCGGCGTACCTGCTGGTCACGGGCCTCTTCGACGAGCCCGGCCACGGTCGGGCCGTCGGTCGGCAGGCCGGCGGCGGCCAGCCCGCGCTTCAGCTCGGCCGCGGTGACCGCCCGCCCGGCCGGAACCGGCGGGCGGACGCCGTTGACGATCACGCGGCCGACCGGGAAACCGAGCTGGGTCAGCTCCGCCACCGCGTCGAGCGTCTCCTGGACCGGCATCTCCTCCAGCAGCGTGACCACGTGCACAGCGGTCATCGGCGACCGGAGCAGCGCGGAGACGCCCTCGCTCTGGGTCTTGATCGGGCCGACCTTCGCCAGCCGGGCGGTCTCCGCCGTCACGTTCAGGAAGCGGCCGATCCGCCCGGTCGGCGGCGCGTCCAGCACCACCGCGTCGTACGTCCGGCGCGACCCGCTCGTCCGGGTGGTCGCCTCCTTGACCTTGCCGGTGAGCAGCACGTCGCGCAGGCCCGGCGCGATCGTGGTGGCGAAGTCGATCGCGCCGAGCTTGCGCAGCGCCCGGCCGGCCGCGCCGAGCTTGTAGAACATGTCCAGGTATTCGAGGAGCGCCTCCTCGGCGTCGACCGCCAGCGCCCGCACCTCACCGCCGCCGGGCGCGTCGGCGAGGTGCCGCTCCTCGTACGGCAGCGGATCGGTGCCGAAGAGCTGCGCGATGCCCTGCCGGCCCTCCACCTCGACCAGCAGGGTGCGCCGGCCCTCGGCGGCCAGGCCGAGGGCCAGCGCGGCGGCCACGCTCGTCTTTCCCGTGCCGCCCTTGCCGGTCACCACGTGCAGGCGGGCCGGCCATCTGCCGGCGGACTCGGCCGGCTGCTCACTCGCTGCCACCCGTCGAGCCTAACCAGCCGTTGGGACCAGCCCTGTCCGGCCGGTGGGATCAGCCGACCTCGCAGACCCACCAACCCGTCTTCCGCACCACCGTGAAACGCAGCGCCTGCTCGGCGACCTTCTCGTCGGCGGTGGTCATGGTCACCCGGGCGGAGACGGTGGCCCGGTCCCCGGTCTGGTTGTCGACGGTCGGGGTGGGCCAGCGGAACCGGGGGTTCTGGTACTGCGCGACGTACTTCTGCACCTCGGCGACCTTGGTGGCGATCTTCTCGTCGTCGCGGGCGGCGGAGCAGACGAAGGCGGCTGCCTTCTCGGCGTCGCGCTCCTGGTAGACGGCCTTGAGGAAGCCGTCGACCGCGACCTGCGGCTCCTTCGCGCCCTGGCCGTCCTCGCTGTCGCGCAGCGCGAGGAACGCGGCGGTGCCCCCACCGCCGCAGAGCAGGACCGCGGCGGCCAGTACCAGCGAGACGATCAGCACCGCCGGTCGCTTACGCGGCTGGGTGTCGGACGGGTACGCCGGCGGGCCGGCTGTCGGTGCGGATCCCGGCGGCGCGCCGCCGGTGGGCGGCGGTTGCGGATTCGGGTCGCCGGGCGTGCCGGTGTCGCCACCGGCGGGCGGTTGGGTCATCTGTCTCCCCCGGGTTGCGGCTCCCGTCGCCGCCCCAGGCGACGGGCACGGGTCGAGGTGTGCGGACGCGCGTCGGCGCGCGTCCAGTCCGGAAGGGTATCGGTCGGCGGGGCGCTTGCCAGCCCCGCGTACGCGCCCCGCCGGACGGAGTCGGCCACCGTGTTTCCGACCCGCCTTGTGTCGCAAATGTGACTGGACGTGACGAGGCGTGCGCGTCCCGTTGCCGGGACTCGTCGCAGGATCTACGTTCGTCCCCGACGCGGAGAGCCGGGCCGGGGACGGCTCCGAGCCGGATGGCGGTGTTGGTGAACAGGTACGACGCCCGGAGGCGACGGATGCGCGACGCGGAGAACAGTCCCCGAGCCCAGTTCCCGGGTGACCGGGCCGGACGGCCGGGCGAGGCCGAGGGGCCGGGTGCGCCGTTCAACGAGCGGTCCTACGTCCCGCCGGTCGAGGGGGTACGGACGCTTCCCCGTTCCGGCGGGAAGGGGCGGGACGAGGACGAGCCCGGCTACGTCATCCACCTCCAGGTCCGGGTGCCCGACCTGACAGCGGCCACCGCGCTCGCCGGCACCGTGGCCACCTCGCTGGGCTTCCTGCTGGAGCTGGACGCGGGCGAGACCACCGTCTCCACCGCCGACGACCAGAACAACAGGCACCGGGTCTTCTGCGACCTGCTGCTGCCCGACCGCAGCCGATGCCCGCAGCGCTTCGAGCACGAGGGCCCGTGCGGCGAGCCGCCACCGGCGCCGGAGCCGCGTCCCGCGTCCTGGTGACCGCGGCGGACCGTAGGCTGTGCCTGACCGAAGTCCAAGTCAGGCAAGGGAGCCCTCCTCCGATGCAGAAGTGGGAATACGCCACGGTGCCGCTGCTGGTCCACGCGACCAAGCAGATCCTCGACAACTGGGGCGAGGACGGCTGGGAACTGGTCTCCGTGGTCCCCGGCCCGAACCCGGAGCAGCTCGTCGCGTACCTGAAGCGTCCGAAGGGCTGACCTCCATGAGCAACGGACCCCACGCGAAGCTCGCCGAACTCGGCCTGAAACTGCCCGAGGTGGTGCCGCCGGTGGCCAGCTACGTGCCGGCCGTCCAGTCCGGGCAGCACGTCTACGTGTCCGGCCAGCTGCCGATGGCCGAGGGCAAGCTGCTCGCCACCGGGAAGGTCGGCAACGGCGTCTCGGCCGAGCAGGCGAAGGACCTGGCGGAACGGTGCGCGCTCAACGCGCTCGCCGCGATCGACGCGCTGGTCGGGCTGGAGAACGTGGTGAAGGTCGTGAAGCTGACCGGCTTCGTGGCCAGCGCGTCCGGCTTCACCGGCCAGCCCGGCGTGATCAACGGCGCCTCCGACCTGTTCGGCGCCGTGTTCGGCGAGGCCGGTCGTCACGCCCGTAGCGCCGTAGGCGTGGCGGAGCTTCCCCTCGACGCCCCGGTAGAGGTAGAGGTCATCGTCGAGGTCGCGTGACCCTCAACCCGCGATCTTGCGGTTGCTGCCCCGGCAGAAGCCCCAGACGGGGACAAACCCCGGGCCGGAACTGCAAGATCGCGGGGAGTGGCGGGCGGAGTCGTACGATCGCAGCCATGGGTGGGCGTATGGCCGGTGCGGCGGGGGCGCTTGCGGACGGGCTGCCGGGGTGGGTGACGTTGCTGCGTGCGCCGAACCCGGGGCCGATGACGCTCGACGGGACCAACACGTGGGTGCTGCGGACCGGGCCGGACGCGCCCGCCCTCGTGGTCGACCCGGGGCCCGCCGACGAGGGACACCTGGCCGCCATCGCGGCGCACGGGCCGGTCGGGCTCGTGCTGATCACGCACGGGCACGCGGACCACACCGAGGGCGCGCCCCGGCTCAGCGAGCTGCTCGGCGGCGTGCACGTGCTCGCCGCCGACCCGGCGCACACCATCGGTGGTGAGCCGCTGACCGAGCCGGGCGAGGACTTCGGCGGGTTCGGCCTCGACCTGCGACTGCTGCCCACCCCGGGACACACCGCCGACTCGGTCTGCCTCGTCGCCGCGCACGGCGGCGAGCGCGTCGTGCTGACCGGTGACACCATCCTCGGCCGGGGCACCACAGTGGTCGCCCACCCGGACGGGCACCTCGGCGACTACCTGTCGAGCCTGGAGCTGCTCTCCACGTACCGGGGGATCCCGGCGCTGCCGGGCCACGGCCCGGCGCTGGCCGACTGCGGTGTGGCGGCCGACTTCTACCTGGCCCACCGGCGGGCCCGGCTGGACCAGGTGCGCGCCGCCGTCGCCGCGGGCGCCACCACCGCCGCCGAGGTGGTCGCAGTGGTCTACGCCGACGTCGACAGGTCGCTGTGGTGGGCCGCCGAGTGGTCGGTCCGGGCCCAGCTCGAACACCTCGGGGTGGAGCAGCCGTGACCTGCCCGGTGTGCGGAACCGTAGCCGTGCCCGGGGCGCGGTTCTGCCACAACTGCGGGGCGGCGCTGCCGGCTGCCGCCACGCTGCCCGCCGCCGAGCGCCGCGTGGTGACGGTGCTCTTCGGCGACCTCTCCGACTTCACCTCCTGGTCGGAGGACCTGGACCCGGAACGGGTCGGCGCGGTCACCGACCGGGTGCTGGCGGCCCTCGCGGGCGCGGTCAAGACGTTCGGCGGGCACGTCGACAAGCTCACCGGCGACGGGATCATGGCGGTCTTCGGCGCGCCGGTCGCGCACGAGGACGACGCCGAGCGGGCGGTCCGCGCCGCGCTGTCCATGCAGCGCGCGGTGCGGCGGGTGCTCGACGACGAGCGCGGCGGCGGCGCGCCGCTGGGCCTGCGCGTCGGCCTCAACACCGGGGACGTGATCGCCGGCATCCAGGCGGCGATCGAGTACACGGTCATCGGCGACACGGTGAACACCGCCGCCCGGCTGGCCGACGCCGCCGCGGTCGGCGCGGTCTACGCCGGGGCGCGTACCTCCGCCGCCACCCGGCACGTCGCCTCCTGGCGCGCGCTGCGCCCGCTGCGGCTCAAGGGCAAGCGGGAACCGGTCGAGGCGTACGAGCTGCTGGGCCTGCTGGACGCGCCCGGCACCCGGTCCGGCCTCGGCGACGAGGCGCCGTTCGTGGGCCGGGAGACCGAGATCGGCCGGGTGGCCGGCCGGCTCGCCGAGGTGATCGACCGGGGCGAGCCCCGGGTGCTGCTGATGACCGCCGAGGCGGGGATCGGCAAGTCCCGGTTCGCGGCCGAGGTGGAACGCCTCGCCGCCGGCTACGACGTCGGCGCCGGGCGGTACGCGGCGCACACCGGCGCCCGGGTGCTCTCGGTGCGCTGCGCGGCGTTCGGCGAGCGGCGCCGGCTGGCCCCGCTGGCCGACCTGGTCCGGGCCGCCGTCGGCCTGCCCGGCGACGCGGCCACCGCTGTGACCCGGCCGGCCGTCGAGGAGCGGCTGCGCCGCCTCGGCCAGCGCCTGTCCCGGCTCCCCGGCGACCCGCCGCCGATCGCCGTGGACCAGCTCCTGGCCCTGCTCGGGTACGCCGAACTCCCGCCCGCCGCCGAGAACGGCGAGTGGAACGCGGCCGGACCGCCGCCGGACGACGAGGCGGTGCCGACCGCGGTGGCCGACCTGCTCAGCGCGCTCGCCGGTGAGGCGCCGCTGGTGATCGTGGTGGACGACCTGCACGACGCCACCGCCGAGACGCTCAAGGCGCTGGCGCTGACCCTCAACCGGCTCAGCGGGCCGGTGCTGGTGTTGCTGCTCGGCCGTCCCGAGCTGGTACGGACCGCCGGCGCGCTGACCCGCGTCGCGGACGCCGAGGTGCACGCGCTGCCGCCGCTGCGCGGCGCGGACGCCTCCCGGCTGCTCACCAGCTACCTGTCCGGTGGCCGCATGCCCCAGGCCGACGCGGACCGCCTGCTCGCCACCGCGCAGGGCAACCCGTTCTACCTGGCCGAGCTGGTCACGCTGCTGATGGAGCGCGGGGCGCTCACCGCCGGCCCGGGCCGGGGCGCGGACGTCGGCTGGCGACTCGCCCCCGGCTCGCTCGGCAGCCGGCTGCTCTCCCGGGACCTGGCCGCGGTGCTCGCGGCGCGTATCGACGCGCTGCCGCCGAACGCCCGCTCGGCGCTGCGCGACGCCGCGGTGGTGGGCGACAACGTACCGGCGGGCGCGCTGGAGGCGTTGCGGGAACAGCGGGACGGACGCGACGGGCGGCCCGCCGCGGTGGCCGCCGTCGAGCTGGACCGGGCGGTGGAGGAGCTGCTGCAACGGCGCATGCTGCACCGCACCCGCAGCGGGTTCGCCTTCGCCACCCCGCTGATGCGGGAGGCCGTGTACGCCGGGGTGAGCAAGGCCGAGCTGGCCGAGCGGCACGCGGCGCTGGCCCGCTGGGCCGCGCCGGAGAGCGTCGACGAGACCGGCGGCGCGCCGGCCGGCGCGTTCACCGAGGCCGCCCGGGACGACTTCGTCGCCGAGCACGTGGAGCGGGCCACCGCGCTCGCCGACGCGGTCAAGCTGCGCCCGGACGCGCCGGCCCGGGCGGTCACCCCGCTGGGCGTGGCCGCGCTGGGCCGGGCCGCCCGCCGGTCGCTACGGTCGGGGGAGCCGGCGCTCGCCGTCGAGTACGCCGAGCGCGCGGCCGAGCTGGCCCGCGACGGGGTGCCACCGGCCGACCGGGTGGTGCACGCCAGAGCGCTGCTCCAGATCGGCCGCCCGGCCGACGCGCTCGCGTTCGCCGAGAAGATCGCCGCGAACACCGGTGACCCGGCCACCCGTACCGCCGCGCTGCTGCTCGCCGGGCAGGCCCAGCAGACCCTCGGTGACGCCGAGCGGGCCGAGTGCAACTGGCAGGAGGCGTTGCAGGTGGCCACCGACGCCGACCTGCCCACCCTGCGGGCATCGGCGATGCGGCGGCTCGGCATGGCCGACTTCATCGCCGGCCGGCTCGGGCAGGCGAGCAGCCGACTGGCCGCGTCCTACCAGGTCAGCCTCGCCGCACGGGATCCCCGCGGGCAGGCCTGGTCGTTGCAGAACCTGGCGTGGGTGACCACCACCCGGGGCGACTTCGCCGGCACCGACGCGGTGCTCGGGCGGGCCGCCCGTCTCTTCGCCGAGCTGAAGGATCCGTACGGGCGGGCGTGGCTGCGCGGCACCACCGCGTTCGCCCGGCTGCTGGCCGGCCGGCTGCGGGAGGCGTGCCGGATGGCGCGGGTGTTCCTGCCGTTCGGCGAGCGGGTCGGTGAGGCGTGGGCGGTGGGGACGCTGCGGGCGGTCGAGGCGTACGCCACCGCCGAGCTGGGCGACCTGGCCGAGGCGGACCGGGCCGCGCGGCGCGCGTACCGGGACTTCGCCGAGGTCGGCGACGACTGGGGGCAGGGCTTCGCGCTGGTGGTGCGCGGGGTGGTGGCGCGCGGGCTGGGCGAGCCGGAACACGCGGCCGACCTGTTCACCGAGGCGCTCGAGTACGCCGACCGGACCACCCACCCGCTGCTCACCGGCATGGCCGGCACGCTGCGCGGCTTCGTGGCGCTGGACATGGGCGACCACGAGACCGCCGAGCGGGAGGCGCGGTCGGTGCTGACCCGGGTGGAGCCGCACAACCCGCAGGCGCCGGCCCAGGTCGCGCCGCGAGTGCTGCTCGCCATGGCCCGCCTCGCGGCGGGTGATCCGGGCACCGCTGTGGGGCTGCTCGCCCCGGTGGCCACGGGCGCGGCGAACGCGCCCTCGCTGCTGTTCTCACGGCGGCAGACGATGGCCCGGTACGCCGCCGCGCTGCTCGCCCACGGCCAGCGCGAGCAGGCGCTCGACTGGGCGCAGCGGTCGATCACCGCCCCGGCCGAGGACGTGCGCAGCCAGGTGGTGGCGTTGCTGGTGCTGGCCGAGGCGCTGGACGCCTGCGGTCGCCGGGCCGAGGCGCTGACGAAAGCGGAGGAGGCGGTACGCCTCGCGTACGCCACCGAGCAGCGCAGTGAGCGGATGGTCGCGGACGCGTTGCGGATCCGCCTCTCCGGCGGCTGATCGCCCGTTGTTCTGACGGTTCCGGGGATGTGTTCGTCGGTGGGGCCGGTTAGCGTGGGGCGGCGACAGTCGTGGATCGACTGTCGCCTCCCGGTGCGCGCCTGCGTCACCGGCAGACCACGCTGGGGAGGAACGATGAGGCTGCCGCGCTCGGGCGCCGGCTGGACGATCGCGGTCTTCGGGCTCCTCGCGCTGCTGCTCGGCGCGCTCGGTCTGATCTGGCCGGAGACGCAGCTGCGCCTGCTCGGCTTCGAGGTGCCGGCCGAGCGCGCTCCGGGCGACTACACCGGCACGTTCCTCACCGCGTCCTCGATGGCCTCGTTCAACATGGGGGTCTACTACCTGCTCGCCGTCGCCACCGAGTGGCGGCCGTTCTACCGGTTCACCGTGTGGTTCCGCCTGGTCACCTTCACCGTGTTCACCATCGCGGTGCTCTCCGACGTCGCGCCGGACCGCTTCTTCGCGGTCGCCGCATGGGAGGGGCTGGGTGCCGTCGCGACAGCTGCCGGCCTGTGGTGGGACGCCCGCCGGGCGGGCGCCGCCACCGACGACTCCGTCCCGGGTCCGGTGCCGGCCACCGACGCGGCGCGCTGACGGGTCCGGATCGTTGGGTATTTTCGAGCTGTGACCGAGACCCCGCCCGGCGCCCTGCGGCTGCCCATCGTGCCCGGTCTGACCGATCTGCAGGTGTTCGCCCGGGGCGGCTACGCCACCATCTACCGGGCCACCCAGATCTCGGTGGGACGCGAGGTCGCGGTCAAGATCGAGAACCGCACGCTGGACAGCGAACGCGACCAGGCCCGCTTCCTGCGCGAGGCCCGTGCCGCCGGGCGGATGTCGTCGCACCCGCACGTGGTGGACCTGTTCGACGTCGGGGTCACCGTCGACCAGCACCCCTACCTCATCATGGAGCTGTGCGACGGCTCGTACGCCGAGCGGATGCGCACCTCCCCGCTGGGCCCGGCGGAGACCCGCGACCTCGGCGTGAAGATCGCCGACGCGCTGGTCCACTCGCACGCGGCGGGCGTGCTGCACCGCGACGTCAAGCCGGCGAACATCCTGCACTCCGAGTTCAACTCGGCCGTTCTGGCCGACTTCGGCCTGGCGGTGCTCGCCGAGTTCCGTGACTCCTCGGTGATGCTGGAGGCGCTCACCCCGGCGTACGCACCACCGGAGACGTTCAACCACAGCCCGCCCACGCCCGCCGTCGACGTCTACTCGCTGTGCGCCACCCTCTACGCGGTGATGTACGGCCGTCCGCCGCGCTGGCACTCCGAACGCAACCCGAGCCTGGTCACCGTGCTGGAGATGTTCCAGCAGCCGATCCCGGGCCTGCCCGGCGTGCCCGGTGAGCTGATCGACGTACTCCGGTTGGGTATGTCGAACGACCCGGGTGCGCGGCCCTCCGCCGTCGAGCTGCGTGGCCTGCTCGCCTCGCTGCCGCTGGACGGCGCCCCGGCGACCGGCGGTCTGTACGACGGCGCCACCGGCGACCGGTCCCACCGCACCGGCGGGCCGAATCCGCGACCGCCGGCCGACGACGACCACCCGACTGTGGCCTCGCGTGCCCGGCGCTGGCCCAAGCGCTGGTTCCTCGGCGGCGCCGGGGTGCTGGCGCTCGCCGCCTCGGCCGGGGGTGGCTGGGTGGCCGCCGGGCACGCGCCGCCCGTCGCGCCGACGCCGGCGCCCAGCGGCGTGGCCGGTGCCGCGCCGGTGCCCGGTTGCGCGTCCGCCGACGTGCGGCTGCCCGCGGGGGCGCGCTGCGCGACGGAGCTGGAGTGCTTCGGTCCGGTACGGCTGCGCCGCGACCGGGCCGAGGCGAGCCGGGTGCCGTGCGACGGCCAGCACACCTGGGAGACCTACGCCGCCGGTGACCTGCCGGCCGGTCTCGCCGGGGCCCGGCACGAGACGGTGGCGGCGGACCCGGCCGTCGGGCGGGTGTGCAACGCCGACACGTTCCGGCTGGTCAGTGGTGGCAAGTCGGCGAGCGGGTGGAACCTGGAGGTGCTGCCGCCGGAGGCCGAGGCGGACCGCACCTACCGCTGTCTGGCCGGCCAGGGCGTCAACGCGCTCGCCGGCCCCACGCTCACCGGTCGCTGAGCCCGTTCACGGTCCGGCCCTGCCGTACCGACCGCGGGTCGAGCGTCTCCAGCGTGTCGGCGTCCACCGCCGTCGGCGCCCGCATGCCGCGGACCACCCGCGGGTCCAGCGTCTCCAGCGTGTCCGCGTCGATCGGCTGGCCCGCCGGGGTGCGCAGGTTCCGCACCGCGCGCGGATCGATCGCCTCCAGCGTGTCGGCGTCCACTCCGTACCCCTGGTGGGGGACCGGCCAGCTCTCGGCCTGCGGCGCGGGCCCGCCGGTGCCGCCGGGCTGGCGCGCGGCGGTGATCGTCACTCCCGTGATCATGGCGAGCAGGACGCAGACCAGGGCCAGCACGACCGACAGGATGCCGGGCGGACGCCACACGGCGAGGGTCACCACCGCCGCCACCGTCGCCATGGACGCGACGACGGCCTTCGCCCGCGCATCGGGCTTCGGGAACGATCTCACCCGACAAGCATGGCCCAGCGCGTCCACCTGTCAACCGGCGGGATGAGACGGCTTCCCGTCACCGACGCTCCACTTCGGAGTCGCAGATAGCGACGATCGAGAAAAAATCGTTACATCATCTGGTTGTTTGCCGTATCGATCCAGGTTTGGGGGCCGCTAACGTGGGCGTCGATCCCTAAAGTGACGGGGGTCGAGGTCTCCTCGACGGAATCGTTCCCCGACGGAAGGCAGCTCCATGCCCCGTTCAATTCGATCCCTGGCCGCAACCGGGATCGCCGGCGTCCTCCTCGCCGGACCGGCCGTCGCGCCCGCCGCGGCGGCGACTCCGCAACCACCCGCGTACGACCGCACCAGCGCCGCCGAGGCGCGCCGGGTGGACCGCGTGCCGACGCCGAAGCTCGACTGGTACGCCTGCTACGACTACGCCGAGTGCGCCACGGTCCGGCTGCCGCTGGACTACGACAACCCGAAGGGCGCCACCACCGAGGTCGCGCTGCTGCGGGTCAAGGCCCGCGACCAGCAGCGCAAGGTCGGCAGCCTGTTCCTCAACCCGGGTGGCCCGGGTGGCTCCGGCACGAGCATCGCGCTCGCCGCTCCCTACTTCCTCGGCGACGACCTGCTCGACCGCTTCGACATCGTCGGCGTCGACCCGCGCGGCGTCGAGGCCAGCGCGAACATCAAGTGCTTCCGGTCGGTGAAGGACCAGACCCGGGCGTACGCCGGGCTGAATGTCGCGTTCCCGTGGACCAAGGCGGAGGAGAAGGCGTACGTCGCCGCGTCCAAGGCGGTCGGCAAGGCGTGCTCCACCACCGGCAAGCCGTTGACCGGCGCGGCGTCCACCGCCGAGGTGGCCCGCGACATGGACGTGCTGCGCCGGGCCGTCGGCGACAAGTTGCTCAGCTACCTCGGGTTCAGCTACGGCACCGCGCTGGGCCAGTACTACGCCAACATGTTCCCGGACCGCTTCCGCGCGCTCGTCGTCGACGGCGTGCTCGACCCGAACGCCTGGGTCGGCCAGGGCAGTGCCCGCAACCAGCTCCAGGAGACGCGACTGCGCAGCGCCGACGGCGCGTACCGGGCGCTGCGGGAGATCCTGGCCCGGTGCGGCGAGGCCGGCGCCGAGCAGTGCGCCCTGGCCGCCACCGGGGATCCGCTCGCCGCGTACGACACGGTCGCGAAGCGGCTGCGCAAGAAGCCGGTGGTGATCGAGGACCCGGACTTCGGCTCCTTCACCGTCAGCTACGCCGACTTCGTCGGCGCCACGCTCGGCGCGCTCTACGACCCGTACGGCTGGCAGTCGGTCGTCGACATCACCGTGCAGCTCCTGGCCGCGACCGACCCGGCCGCCGGTAAGGCCGCCACCGCGTCGGCCCGCAAGGCGCTCGCCGCCCGCGCCGCGCAGGCCCGGCAACAGCGGGGGTACGACTTCCCGTACGACAACGGGCTGGAGACGTTCCTGACGGTCGACTGCACCGACGCGTACCACCCGAAGAACGCCGACGCCTGGCCGGCGCTGTCGGCGAAGGAGGACAAGCGGGCGCCGTACTTCGGGCGGGCGTGGGCCTGGGGCACCTCGCCCTGCGCCCGCAACACCTGGACGGTGCGGGACGAGGACGCCTGGACCGGGCCGTTCAACCGGGTCACCGCCGTCCCGGTGCTGGTGGTCGGCAACTACTGGGATCCGGCGACCAACTACCAGGGCGCGGTCAGCTCGGCCAGGCTGCTGCCGAACAGCCGCCTGCTGAGCAGCGACAGCTGGGGCCACACCGCGTACGGCACCTCGGCGTGCGCGACCGGCCGGATCGACGCGTACCTGCTGACCGGCAAGCTGCCGGCCAAGGGCACGATCTGCGTCGGTGACGCGCAGCCGTTCCAGGAGGACGCGGCGGCAAGCCGGGCGGACGCGTCGAAGAGCGCGCTGGCCCGGGCGGGCGAGCCGGGCCGGGGCGAGCCGAAGAGGCTGCCGCCGGTGGCGACGCCGCGCCCCGCGGCCGGCACGCTGACCGTCCGCTGACGGACCCCCGGGGTACGGCGGGTGATCGGGCACCCGCCGTACCCCGGGCCCACCCCACGCTCGGGCGAGGCGGGCGTCAGCCGCCCGGGTGGAAACCGCGGGTCAGTAGGACTTGTCCTGGCCGAGCACGTGCTGGGCGACGAAGTTGAGGATCATCTCGCGGCTGACCGGGGCGATCCGGCCCGCGCGTACCGCGCCGAGCAGCGTCGCCACGCCGTACTCGGTGGTCATGCCGGCCCCACCGAGCGCCTGGACGGCGGTGTCGACGGCGAGCGCGGCGGCCTCGCCCGCCGCGTACTTGGCCATGTTGCCGGAGATGCCGGCCTCCAGGTCGCGGCCCGCGTCGTAGAGCGTCGCCGCCTTGTGGATCATCAGCCGGGCCAGCTCGACCTGCACTGCCGCGTGCGCCAGCGGGTGCGACACGCCCTGATGGGAGCCGATCGAACGTCCGCCCCACACCTTGCGGGTGGCGGTGTAGTCGCTGGCCTTCTCGATCGCGTACCGGCCGGTGCCGGCGCCCATCGCGGCCACCGTGATGCGCTCCGGGTTGAGCCCGGCGAACAACGCGGGCAGCCCGGCGTCGAGCGATTCACCGACGAGCGCGTCGGCGGGGAGCCGGACGTCGTCGAGGAAGAGCAGGAACTGGTTCTCCGGCGACAGGATCTCCATGTCCAGCTTGGACTTCTCCAGGCCGGGCGCGTCGGTCGGCACGATGAACAGCGCCGGCTTCAACTTTCCGGTGGAGGAGTCCTCGGTACGTGCCACCACGAGCACGTGCCCGGCCTCGTCCACGCCGGAGATGTAGATCTTCCGGCCGCTGACCAGCCAGTCGTCGCCGTCGCGGCGGGCCACGGTGCCCAGCCGGTGGAAGTTCGATCCCGCATCCGGCTCGGTGATCGCGAAGACGATCTTCTGGGAGCCGTCGGCGAGGCCGGGGAGGTGCTTCTTGCGCTGTTCCTCGGTGCCGTGCTTGTTGATGATCGTGGCGGCGATGGCGGGGGAGACCACCAGGAGCAGCAGCGGGCAGCCGGTCGCGGCCAGTTCCTCGCACACGAGCGCCAGCTCGGTGATGCCGCCGCCCCCGCCGCCGTACTCGGTGGGGATGTTCACGCCCAGGTAGCCCAGCCGTCCGGCCTCGTGCCACAGCTCGGTGGTGTGTTCGCCGGACTTGGCCTTCTCGACGAAGTAGGAGTGGCCGTACTTGCGGCCCAACGACCGCACGGCGTCGCGGAGCTGGTCCTGCTCGGGGGTCAGGTCGAAGTTCACTGCGGGTCCTCCTCGGGGTCCACCACGGCAAGTACGGCACCCGTCTCGACCTGGCCGCCGGCCGGCACCGGCAGCTCCGTCACCACGCCGTCGGCGGGGGCGAGCACGGGATGTTCGAGCTTCATCGCTTCCAGCGTCAGCAGCAGGTCACCGGCGGCGACCCGCTGACCGACCTCCACGTGCACCCGGGTCACCGCGCCGGGTAGCGGCGCGAGCAGCGACCCGGCCGCCAGCTCCGCGGTGGGCAGTGGCAGGCGGGGCAGCTCGGTGAGGCTCGCCGCCCCGTCCGGGCCGTCCACGAAGACCGACGACCCCACCCGGTGTACGCGGAAAGCCCGCCGCACCCCGTCCACGTCGAGCAGCACCCGTTCCGGGGCGGCGTCGACGACCGTCACGGCCGGCGTGGCGTCGGACGGGGACACCGACCATTCGGCGAGCCCGCCTTTGCGGTCGAGCCGGTACCGGACCTCGATCTCCTCGTCTCCCGGGCCGGTGAACCGGGTGACCTGCGGGAAGGCAGGCACGTTGCGCCAGCCCGACGGCAGCCCGGCGAGCACCGGTGCGGCGGCCCGGCGCGCGGCGGCCCCGGACAGCGCCGCCGCAAGTGCCGCCACCGGAAGCTGCTCCGTCGGCAGCAGCGGCTCGAACACCTCCGGGTGCCGGTCCAGGAAGCCGGTGTCCACGTCCACGGATGCGAACTCCGGGCTGCGCAGCACGCGGACCAGCAGATCCCGGTTGGTGGCCACGCCGTGCAGTTCGGCGCGGGCGAGCGCGCCGGCCAGGGCGCGGGCAGCCTCGGTGCGGGTGGGCGCCCAGGCGACGAGCTTCGCCAGCATCGAGTCGTAGTGCACGCTCACCGCCGAGCCGTCCACCACGCCGGAGTCCAGCCGCAGCCCACGGGCCGGGCCGAACTCGGCGGCCACCCCGGGAATCGCGAACCGGTGCAGCGTGCCGGTGGCCGGGCGGAAGCCCTGGGCCGGGTCCTCGGCGCACAGCCGTACCTCGATGGCGTGGCCGTCGGCGGGCGGGGTGGTGGTGACCGGCAGCGGCTCGCCCTCGGCGACGAGCAGTTGCAGCCGGACCAGATCCAGCCCGGTGGTCAGCTCGGTGACCGGGTGTTCCACCTGGAGCCGGGTGTTCATCTCCAGGAAGTGCACCTGCCCGTCCGGCGCGAGCAGGAACTCCACGGTTCCCGCGCCGACGTAGTCGACGGCGCGCCCGGCCGCCACCGCCGCCTCGTGCAGCGCGGCGCGCACGTCGTCGGGCAGCACACCCGGCGCCTCCTCGACGATCTTCTGGTGGCGGCGCTGGATCGAGCAGTCGCGTACCCCCAGGGCCACGACTGTGCCGTGGGTGTCGCCGAAGATCTGTACCTCGACGTGGCGGCCGCGTTCCACGTACCGCTCGATGAAGACGGTGCCGTCGCCGAACGCCGCCGCCGCCTCGCGGCGCGCGCCCGCGACGGCCTCGGCCAGCCCGGCGGCGTCGCGGACGATTCGCATGCCGCGGCCGCCGCCGCCCGCCGAGGCCTTGACCAGCACCGGGAAGGCCGTGACCTCCGCCGGGTCGGTCCAGGTGGGCAGCATCGGCACGCCCGCGTCCGCGAGCAGCGCCTTGGCGGCCATCTTGTCGCCCATCGCGGCGATCGCCTTGGCCGAGGGACCGACCCAGGTCAGGCCCGCGTCGGTCACCGCCGCCGCGAACTCGGCGTTCTCGGCCAGGAAGCCGTAACCGGGGTGGACGGCGTCCGCGCCGGACCGGCGGGCCGCGTCCAGGATCAAATCGATGCGCAGGTACGTCTCGGCCGGCGTGTTCCCGGGCAGCCGTACGGCCTGGTCGGCGTCGGCCACGAACGGCGCGTCGACGTCCGCGTCGGAGTGCACGGCGACGGTGGCCACGCCGAGGGCGCGGCAGGTGGCGAAGACCCGGCGGGCGATCTCCCCGCGGTTCGCAACCAAGAGCTTCGTGATCATAGGCGCTGAGCCTGCCTTTCGTTCGCGACTGCGGGACTCCGCTTCGCTGCGTTCCTCGCGCTCACAGGTCACATCCGGAAGACGCCGAAACCGTCGGCGCCCTTCACCGGTCCGTTGTGGATCGCCGACAGGCACAGCCCGAGGACGGTACGGGTGTCCCGGGGGTCGATCACCCCGTCGTCGTAGAGCCGCCCGGACAGGAACAACGCGCCGGACTGCGACTCGATCTGCTGCTCGACCATCATCCGCATGGCGGCGTCGGTGTCCTCGTCGTACTCGCGTCCCCGGGCGGCGGCGGCCTGCCGGGCCACGATGGACAGCACCCCGGCGAGCTGCGCCGGGCCCATCACCGCCGACTTCGCGTTCGGCCAGGTGAACAGGAACCGTGGGTCGTACGCCCGGCCGCACATGCCGTAGTTGCCGGCGCCGTAGGAGGCGCCCAGGTTGACGGTCAGGTGCGGCACCGTCGAGTTCGACACCGCGTTGATCATGAAGGCGCCGTGCTTGATGATGCCGCGCTGCTCGTACTCGGTGCCGACCATGTAGCCGGTGGTGTTCTGCAGGAAGACCAGCGGCGTGTCCGCCGCGTTGGCGAGCTGGATGAACTGGGCCGCCTTCTGCGCCTCCTCGCTGAACAGCACGCCCCGGGCGTTCGCCAGCACACCGACCGGGTAGCCGTGCAGCTCACCCCAGCCGGTGACCAGCGCGGTGCCGTAGCCGGGCTTGAACTCGTCGAACGCGCTGTCGTCGAGCACCCGGGCCAGCACCTCGCGCGGGTCGAACGGCACCTTCAGGTCGGCGCTGGCGATGCCGAGCAGTTCCTCCGGGTCGTACCGGGGTGGCAGCGGGTGCGGGTTGCGCGGCGGGGGACCGTGCTTGCGCCAGTTGAGCCGGCGGACGCACTGCCGGGCCAGCCGGATGCCGTCGCGCTCGTCCTCGGCGAGGAAGTCGGCCAGGCCGGACGTGGTGGCGTGCATCGACGCGCCGCCCAGTGACTCGTCGTCGGTGACCTCGCCGGTGGCCATCTTCACCAGCGGCGGCCCGGCCAGGTAGACCTGCGACCGGTCGCGGATCATGATGGTGAAGTCCGACATGCCGGGCACGTACGCCCCACCGGCTGTGGCGTTGCCGAAGACCACGCTCACGGTCGGGATCCGCTGCGCGGACAGCCGGGTCAGGTCGCGGAACACCCGGCCGCCGGGAATGAAGATCTCCGCCTGGGTCGGCAGGTCCGCGCCCGCCGACTCGACCAGGTTCACCATCGGCAGCCGGTTGGCCGCCGCGATCTCACCCGCCCGCCGGGTCTTCGCCAGCGACCACGGGTTGATCGCGCCGCCGCGTACCGTCGGGTCGTTCGCCACGATCAGGCACTCGACGCCCTCGACCACGCCGATGCCGGTCACGGTGCTGGCGCCGACCGGGAAGTCCGTGCCGAACGCGGCCACCGACGACAGCTCCAGGAACGGGCTGTCCGGGTCGAGCAGCAGTTCGATGCGTTCCCGGGGGAGCAGCTTGCCGCGACCGTGGTGGCGGGTCACGTACTTTTCGCCGCCACCGCCCCGGGCCTGGTCGAGCGCCTCCTCCAGCTCGGCCAGGCGCTCCAGCAGCGCCTCCCGGTTGGCGGTGAAGGCGGGCGCGGACGGGTCGATCGTGCTCTGCAGGACTGTCGTGCTCACAGGCCCATGCCCTTCGCGATGATCTCGTTCATGATCTCGGTGGTTCCGCCGCCGATGCCGAGCAGACGGGCGTCGCGGTAGTGCCGCTCGACCTCGGCGTCACGCATGTAGCCGAAGCCGCCGTGCAGTTGCAGCGCGGCGTCGACGACGAAGTCGCAGGCGGACACCGCCACGTTCTTCGCGATCGCCACCTCGGTCACCACCGGCTGCCCGGCGGCCACCCGCTCGGCGACGTCGTGCACGTACGCCCGCGCCGCGTCGGTGCGGCTGTGCATCTCGGCCAGCTTGTGCCGGACGACCTGGCGCCCGACGAGCGGCCGGCCGAACGTCTGGCGGTCCCGGCACCACCGCACGGCCAGGTCCACGCAGCGCTGCGCGGTCGCGTACGCCTGCGTGGCGAGCGAGAGCCGCTCGTTGGCGAACTGCTGCATGATGGCGAGGAAGCCGGTGTCCTCCGGGCCGACCCGGTTCGTCACCGGCACCCGGACGTCGACGAAGGACAGTTCGGCGGTGTCCGAGCAGTGCCAGCCCAGCTTCTCCAGCCGCCGGCCCACGGTGAACCCGGGCGAGCCCTTGTCGATCACCAGCAGGCTGACCGAGCCCGAGCCGGGGAAGTCCGTGCAGACCGCTGTGGTGACGAAGTCGGCGCGGGCCCCGCTGGTGATGTACGTCTTGGCGCCGTTGACGACGTAGTGGTCGCCGTCGCGTACCGCGCAGGTGCGGATGCCCGCCACGTCCGAGCCGCCGTCCGGCTCGGTGATCGCCAGCGCGCCGATCATCGTCCCGGCCAGCGCCGGCCGGACGTACTTCTCGATCAGCGCCTCGTCCTGCGTGCCTACCATGTGCGGCAGCGCGATCCCGTGCGTGAACAGCGCGGCGACCAGCCCGGACGACCCGCCCGAGCGGATGATCTCCTCGGTGACCACCATCGAGTCGAGCAGGTCGCCGCCGCTGCCGCCGACCGACTCCGGGAAGCCGATGCCGAGCAGGCCGATCTTCGCGGCGGTCTCGTGCAGCGACCGCGGCACCTCGCCTGCCCGTTCCCAGTCGGACAGGTGCGGCAGCACCTCCCGGGTCACGAACGAGCGGGTCAGCTCGCGTAGTTGCCGGCGTTCCGGCGTGTCCACGATGGTCATGCCGGAGCCTCCGTCGGTAGATCGACCACTCGCGAGCGCAGCAGCTCGCCGAGCGCCTTGGCCTGGGGGTCGAACCGGGTGGAGGCGGCCACGCCCTGCCCGAGCAGTCCCCGGATCACGAAGTTGACCGCGCGCAGGTTCGGCAGCTCGTACCGCTCGACCGTGAGCGCCGCCGTCTCCGGCAGCAGCTCGGCCAGCCGCTCCACTGTCAGCCAGTCGCGCAGCCAGGGCCAGGTCGCGTCGGTACGGGCCCAGACGCCCAGGTTGGCGTCGCCGCCCTTGTCGCCGGACCGCGCGCCGACGAGCTCACCGAGCGGCCCACGCCGGGTGGCGGCCGGAGCCGGTACGGCGGTGACCTCCCGTGCCGGCGCTTCGGCCGGTGTCGCCGTGACGGCCGGGGGCGGGATCGGCACCCGCTCGCCGGACGGGAGCACGGCGACGTGCGCGACCCCCTCCTGCGCGATCGTGTCCGCGGTGAACACCCCGTACGGCGTGGCGTCACCGGGCAGCGTGGTGAGCGTGCAGCCCGGGTACGAGGCCAGCGCCAGCTCCACCGCCGCCGCCGAGAACGCCCGGCCGGCCCGCGACTTGTCGCCGTCGCGCACGTGTACGTGCAGCAGCGCGCTCGCGGCCTCGGTGTCGCCGGTGTCCGGGTGGTCGGTACGGGCCAGCGTGAACTCCAGCCCCTCCGTGCCGACCGACTCCTCGACCTGGCCCCGGACCAGTGCCGCCTTGGCCGGGACGTCCAGCCCGCACAGCACGAACGTCATCGAGTTGCGGAAGCCGCCCAGGTTGTTGACGCCCACCTTGAGCGTGTCCGGCGGTGGCGTGCCGCGCACCCCGGACACGCGTACCCGGTCCGGTCCCTCCTGCTCCAGCCGCACGGTGTCCAGCCGGGTCACCACGTCCGGCCCGAGGTAGTCCGGCCCGCCCACCTCGTACAGCAGCTGGGCGGTGACCGTCTCGACCGTCACCGCGCCGCCGGTGCCGGGATGCTTGGTGAGCACCGTCGAGCCGTCCGGGTGCAGCTCGGCGATCGGGAAGCCGGGGCGATGCCCGCCGTCCGGCAGCTCGGTGAAGAAGCTGAAGTTGCCGCCGGTGACCTGTGCGCCGCACTCGATCAGGTGCCCGGCCACCGTGGCGCCGGCCAGCGCGTCGAGGTCGTCGCGGGTCCACCCGAAGCGGGCCACTGCGGGGCCGACCACCAGCGAGGCGTCGGTGACCCGCCCGGTGACCACCACGTCCGCGCCCGCGTCGAGGCAGGCCGCGATCCCGAATGCGCCCAGGTAGGCGTTCGCGGTCAGCGCGTCCGGCCGCTGGATCGCGTCGCCCTCGACGTACCCGACCCGCACCTGGAGGCCGAGCCGGTCGCCGAGCGACCGGATCGCGTCGGCCAGCCCCGCCGGGTTGAGGCCGCCCGCGTTGGTGACCAGCGTGACGCCGCGCTCCAGCGCGGTGCCGAGCACGCCCTCCGCCTGGCGCAGGAACGTCTTGGCGTAACCGAGCGACGGGTCGCGCATCCGGTCGCGGCCGAGGATGAGCATGGTCAGCTCGGCCAGGTAGTCACCGGTCAGTACGTCCAGCTCGCCGCCGTCGAGCATCTCCCGCCAGGCGGTGAAGCGGTCGCCGTAGAAGCCGGACGCGTTCCCGATCCGCAGCACGCTCATTGTTGCTCTCCCCGACTCGCGGGCTCACGCTTGTCGCCGGGCGGGCCGGCGAACGCCTGGGCCACGTCCAGCCACTCGTCGGCGACCGGTCCGGTGGCGGTCAGGCCCAGGTCGGCGCGGTGCCGGCGCTGCGTGACGAGCAGGCAGAAGTCGAGCGCCGGGCCGGTCACCCGGTCGGCCGCGTCGGCCGGTCCGAATTCCCACACGTCGCCGCCCGCGGGCGGGGTCAGCTCCACCCGCACCGGCGTCGTGGGCACCGCACGGCCGTGGGCCGCGAAGCCGTGCCCGAGGGTACGGAAGCCGAGGTGCGCGACGTGCCGCAGGCGCTCGGTCGGGGTACGGCTGACGCCGAGCGCCTCGGCCACGTCCTCGCCGTGCGCCCACGTCTCCATCAGGCGGGCGGTCGCCATCGACGTGGGCGACATGCTGGTGCCGTACCAGGGGATCTTCTGCCCGGCCGGCACGGCGGCGAGCGCCCCGGCGAGCGCCGACCGGCCGGCGCGCCAGCGGGCCAGCAGCGCGGACGCCGGCGCGAGGAAGGACTCGGCGCCGTCCTCCACCAGGCGCGACGGGTCCGGCGCTGACATGACCGAGGCGAAGAACGCCGACTCGTCGGTGGCCGCCAGATAGGCGACGTGGTCGGTCCAGGCCAGGTGCGCGACCTGGTGCGCGACGGTCCAGCCCGGTGCCGGTGTCGGCCGCTCCCATCCCTCCGGCGGCAGGTCCGCGACGAGCGCGTCGAGCTGTTCGGACTCGGCGGCGAGGTCCGCGAGCAGGGCTGTCAGGTCGACCATCATGCCTCCGGGCGGGGGTGGACGTCAGGGGATCAGCGCCGCTCGCTCTCGAGGGTGAGCAGCGCGGCGAGCTGGCGTTTCCAGGTGTGCAGCAGGGCGGCGCGACGGGGCGAGTCGTCGCTGAGCAGGTTGGCCACGCCGAGACCGCGCAGCAGGTCGAGAGTGGCCTGCACCGACTCGCGTACGCCCGGTCTGCGCTCGTCCACGCCGAGCAGCTCGACGGTGAGCCGGTACATCTCGCGGCCGATCCGCGCCTCCAGCGGCACCAGCGCGGCGCGCAGCTCGGCGTCGGTGCGGGCGGCCACCCACAGCTCCAGCGCGGCCACGAACAGCGGGCCGGTGAAGGAGGCGGCGAGCAGGTCGACCACCCCGTCGAGCCGCTGCGGCCCGGACGGCAGGGCCGCCGCCTCGGCGCGCAGCTCGGCCGCCCGGCGCTCGGTCAGGTGCGTGACGGCGGCGGTCACCAGCGCGGTCTTGGTGGGGTAGTGGTGCAGCTGGGCGCCCCGGGAAACGCCGGCGTGGGCGGCCACCACGGTCGTCGTGGTGCCGGACCAGCCGTGCTCCACCAGGCACTCGACAGTTGCTTCCAGCAGCCGGGCCTGGGTGGCGCGGCTGCGCTCCTGCTGCGGAACTCGGCTCGACACGCAGACAGCCTGCCCCGCCCAAAACAAACAGTCAAGCCTGACTTTTTCGGAGCGTCGCCGACGTCGACCCCGGACCGCTATCCGACACCTCCGCGCTGCGGATTTCCGCGATATCGTGCTGGATCACGGGGAGGCACAACATGAATGAATTTGTGCTCGTCGGGGGGGCGGGCTTTCTGGGCACGGCGACCGCCGCGGCGCTGCTGGCCGCCGGCGCGCGCGTCACCACGGTGGACCGTCATGCGCCCGCCGAGGCGAACACCGCCGCCGGCCTCGACTGGATCAGGGCCGACCTGCTCACCGCCGACCCGCCCGAGTTGCCGCCCGGCATCGTCGTGGTGCTGCTCGGCGCGAGCCACCCCCGGCCCCGCCACCCTTGGACACTCCCGCTGGACAACGCCGTCAGCACTGCCCGGCTGCTGCCCCGCCTGGCCGGGCGCCAGGTGGTGCTCACCTCCTCCGTCGAGGTCTACGGCGCCGCGTCCGGCCCGCTCACCGAGGACATCACGCCCGACCTGCCGTGGTCCGCCGAGGAAATCGACCGCTGGTGCGCCCGCGTGCGCGACCTGGCCCGGGAACCCTGCCCGCCTTGGCGGGCCGCCCCACTGGCCCGGGCGATGACCGACGCCGACCCCACCCGCCGGTGGACGTACGCGATGGCGAAGCTCGCGCAGGAACGACTCGTCGCGGACGCGATCCCGCCCGACCGGCTGACCGTGCTCCGGCTCGCGAACGTCTTCGGCTCGGGCCAGCACCGGGCGGCCACCCGCCTGGTCCGTCGGGCCCGCCAGGGACTGCCGCTGCCGGTCACCGCGGACACCGTACGCAGCTTCCTGCCCGCGGACACCCTCGCACGGATCCTCCTGCGCGGGATCGGCCCCGGCGTATGGAACGTGGGCGGGGAACCGGTGCCACTGACCGACCTCGCGGCCTGGATCCGTGACCTGTGCGGCTCGTCGGCGCCGCTGCTCACCATGCCGCGCCCGGCATCGGACAGCTCCGGCCTGGTGGTCACCGACAAGCTGACCGCCGCCGGCCACCGGGTCGAGCCGCTCCGCCCGGCCCTGGCGAAGCTGGTGGCCGAGGTCGACGACGACCGGACACCCCTGTTCCGGCCGCCGCTGCCGGTCGTCGTGCCACCCCCGCCGGCCCACCCCGAGACGGTC
>NZ_WBKS01000073.1:0-28911 GCF_008868145.1 Micromonospora sp. AMSO1212t | reverse complement strand
GGCCCGAGGGCGGGCCGATGCGGGAGTTGCTCCGGGTGGCGCCGGGGCCGGTGGACCTGGAGGCGATCGACCCCCGGTCGACGCCAGGGCTGCCGGCGGCGGCCGGGCGCGGGCCCGCGCGCAAGGAGTGGGCGCGGGCCCAGGTCGAGCTGATCGGCGCGGAACTGGGGCGGCAGCAGGAGATGCTGTACGCCTCGGCGCAGGGCGCCGCCGGGCCGGGCAGCGCCACCAGCGCGCCGGCGCAGGCGGACGCCGGACTGGACGGCGACCGGCCGCGCCGGGTGCTGCTGGTGCTCCAGGCGATGGACTGCGGCGGCAAGGACGGCACGGTCAAGCGGGTGGCGGGCGCGATGAACCCGCTCGGGCTGCACATCCGCTCGTTCGGGCCGCCCACCGAGGAGGAGTTGCGGCACGACTTCCTGTGGCGGGTACGCCGGGCGCTGCCGCCACCCGGGTACGTCGGCGTGTTCAACCGCTCGCACTACGAGGACGTGCTCATCGCTCGCGTCGAAGGGCTGGTCGACGAGGCGACCTGGCGGTCCCGGTACGCGATCATCAACGACTTCGAGCGGGAACTGACCGAGCAGGCGGTCACAGTGGTGAAGGTCATGCTGCACATCTCGTACGCCGAGCAGGGCGAGCGGCTGATGGAGCGGCTCACCGACCCGGCAAAGTTCTGGAAGTACAACCCGAGCGATCTGGACACCCGGGCACGTTGGGACGACTATCAGGCCGCGTACGCCGAGGCCTTCGAGCGTTGCGGCACGGACGCCGCGCCCTGGTTCGTGGTGCCGGCGGACCGCAAGTGGTACCGGGACTGGGCGGTCGCCCACCTGCTGCGGGAGACGTTCGACGGGTTGGATCTGGGGTATCCGCCTGCCGATTTCGACGTCGAACGGGAGCGTGACCGGTTACGGAGCCAGCGCCGTGAGTGATCAGGTGAACGGAAGGTGAACGAGCGGTGAATCGGGCCTGACCAGGGGTGGGCCGATCGAAAGTAGGTTCGGCGCGGTCCCTAGCATGCGCAGAGCAGACGCCCGGGGGGCGACGGCCACCCTTCCACCGACACGACGAGGTCCGTGCTGTGAAGTTTTCCTTCCGTCCCACCGAGGGCGCTTTCTACGAGCTCTTCACCAGGGCCGCGCAGAACCTGGTGAAGGGGACCGACCTGCTCAACGAGCTGGGCCTGCCCGGTGCCGACGTGCAGTCGATCAGCGAGCGGCTGACCGACATCGAGCACGACAGCGACCAGATCACGCACGAGCTGTACAAGAAGATCAACTCCACCTTCATCACGCCGTTCGACCGGGAGGACATCTACCGGCTCGGCTCGCTGCTCGACGACGTGATGGACCACCTGGAGGCGGTCGGCAACCTGCTCTACCTGTACGGCCTGACCAAGCTCCCGTCGCTTCCGCGCGAGCTGCACGAGCTGGTTAACGTGCTGGACCTGCAGGCCAAGCTCACCGCCGAGGCGATGCCCCGGCTGAAGTCGATGAAGGACCTCGAGGACTACTGGATCGAGTGCAACCGGCTCGAGAACGACGGCGACCAGGCGTACCGGATGCTGCTGGTCCGCCTCTTCTCCGGTGAGTACGACGCGCTCACGGTGCTGAAGATGAAGGAGGTGGCCGACGAGCTGGAGGCCGCCTGCGACGCCTTCGAGCACGTGGCCAACACCGTCGAGACCATCGCGGTCAAGGAGTCCTGATCCAGTGACACCCGAACTCATCGCCGTGCTGGCGGTGATCGCGGTCGCCATGGCGTTCGACTACACGAACGGCTTCCATGACGCGGCCAACGCGATCGCCACCAGCATCTCGACCCGGGCGCTGACCCCCCGGATCGCGCTCGCGCTGGCCGCCGTCGGCAACTTCGTCGGCGCGCACTTCGGCGCCGGGGTGGCCAAGACGGTCGGCGACGGGCTGGTGACGTTGCCGACCGGGGTGGAGAGCCTCGGCGTGGTCTTCGCCGGCGTGCTCGGCGCGATCATCTGGAACCTGATCACCTGGTACTTCGGCCTGCCGTCCTCGTCCTCGCACGCCCTCTTCGGTGGCCTGGTCGGCGCGACCCTGTTCGCCGCCGACGGCATCGTCCAGTGGGGCACCATCATCGAGAAGGTCCTCGTCCCGATGGTGCTCTCGCCGGTGGTCGGCCTGATCCTCGGCTTCTTGGTGATGCTGGCGATCATGTGGCTGTTCCGGAAGGGCCAGCCGGGCAAGCTCAGCCGTGGCTTCCGGTGGGCGCAGACCGCGTCCGCCGCCGCCATGTCGGTCGGTCACGGCATGCAGGACGCCGCGAAGACCATGGGCATCATCGTGCTCGCGCTCTACACCGGCGGTTTCCAGGAGAGCAAGACGCACATCCCGGGCTGGGTCTTCTGGACCTCCGCCGCGATGCTGGCGGCCGGCACGTACGCGGGCGGCTGGCGGATCATCCGTACGCTCGGGCGGAAGATCATCGACCTCGGCCCCGCGGAGGGCTTCGCGGCCGAGACCGTGGCCAGCGCGGTGCTCTACTTCAACGCGCTGGTGCTGAAGGCGCCGATCTCCACCACGCACACGATCACCTCGGCGATCATGGGTGTGGGATCCACGAAACGGCTCTCCGCGGTGCGCTGGAACGTGGCGGGCAACATCGTGATCGCCTGGATCATCACGTTCCCGGCCGCCGCCGCGATCGCCTGCCTCGCGTACCTGCTGGTCCGGCCCCTGTTCTGATCTCCGCGCGGTGACGTCGAGGGGTTCCCCGCCGTGGCGGGGAACCCCTCACGCGTAGGAGACGCCGATCCGGGCCTTGATGTCGTCGATCAGGCCCATCACCTCGAGCGTCGCGGCGTGCGGCACCAGCGGGCTCTCGGTCAGCCCGGCCGCCAGGCAGCGCTGCACCTCGATCGCCTCGTACTGGTAACCGCCGCCGGTCAGGTCCGCCGGGATCGTTTCCGGTTCGGCGCCGGCCCGGTGCAGCACCACGTGCGCGGGCCGGAAGAACAGCTCGGGCAGGTCGATCCGGCCGGTCGTACCGGTGATCGAAGCGGTGATCGCTGTCGCGCCGACCATGCCGCAGCTGAGCGTCGCCACCGCGCCGGAGTCCCAGCCGAGCGCCATGCCGGTGTTCTCGTCCACCGCCTCCGGGGTCAGCTTGGCCCACGCCTGCACGTGCTGCGGCACGCCGAGCACCAGGTGGGCCAGGCTCAGCGGGTAGACGCCGAGGTCGAGCAGCGCGCCGCCACCGAGCGTGCGGGCCCGCATCCGGTGCTCCGGCGGGAACGGGCCGGCCACGCCGAAGTCCGCCCGTACGTGCGTCACCTCACCGATCGCGCCGTCCCGGATCAGCTCCAGCACCCGCAGGATCAGCGGGTTGGTCCGCATCCACATGGCCTCCATGAGGAACAGACCCCGGTCGCGGGCCGTCTCCACCAGCTCGGTGGTGGTCGGCAGGTCCAGCGTGCAGGGCTTCTCCACCAGCACGGCCTTGCCGCCGGCCAGGCACGCGAGCGCCGCCTCGTGGTGGGCGGCGTGCGGGGTGGCCACGTAGATCGCGTCCAGGTCCGGGTCCGCGGCCAGTTCCGCCCACGAGGCGTACGCCCGCGGCACGTCGTGCCGGCGCGCGAACAGCTCGGCGCTCTCCCGGGTACGCGAGCCGACCGCCACCAGTTCGGCGCCCGGCACCAGCCGCAGATCCTCGGCGAAGCGGGCGGCGATGTTTCCGGTGGCCAGGATTCCCCAACGCGTCATGCCCGGCACGCTATCCCGTACCGCTCCGGGGCCGGCAGGGTGATCCACCGGTCGGGACGGCTCAGCCGCGGGCGTCGGCGGCGGCGCGGGCGGCCCGCTCGATCATCGCCCGCCGCGCCGTCAGCGTCGGCTGGTCGGGTTCCAGGTATGCGTACTCGGCCCAGGTCCCGGTCGAGCCGTCGAGCTGCTCGCGCAGGATGTCGGCGTGCCCCGCGTGCCGGCCGGTCTCGGTCAGCACGTGGACCAGGACGTTGAACAACTTGACGTCCGGACGGGGCCACCACGGCACGTGGCCGGGCGCGTCGATGGCGAGGGCCTCGATCGTCGCGTCCGCGTGCTCGGCCGCCCGCCGGTAGCGGCCGATCACCTCCTCGCGGGTCTCGTGCTCACTCGCCCACATGTCGATGCCGTCCGGATCCGGGTCGTCCCACCGGGGCAGCGGTTCCGGGAACGGCCTGCCGAACACCTCGCCGAAGTACCGGGCCTCCCCGAACGACAGGTGCTTGACCAGGCCGAGCAGGTTGGTGCCGGACGCGGTCAGAGGACGGCGTACGTCGTATTCGGACAGCCCGTCGAGCTTCCACAGCATCGCCTCGCGGATCTGGCGCAGGTCGTTGTGCAGGTATTCCTTCGCGAAGTCGTCGATCACGGGTCACGACCCTGCCAGGCGCGACCGACGGACGCAGTCCCGCGCTTCCTGCGGCTTCCGACGCTGCGCCCCGAAGGGCCATGTGACGTCGATCGAATACGGAGCGTGAAGATAGCGCAGCGTGACGGCGATTGCTCCTCTCTTCGCCAGGACCGGGCGCCCAAAGGCGCTCTTACGGACATAAGCCCGAGCCCGCTCGGCTGGGCCGATGCCCTCTCGTCCCCTTTGCTCTGCAGCCTCATGCGCACCGCACACGGACGGTTGCCATTGCGGATTCGGCTGCAGAGCAAAGGGCACGGAGGTATGCCTTTGGGCGGACGGGGAGAACTACGCACCGTGGCCGGGCGGCCCGCGCTCGGAGCACGTGTGTCCCGTGAGTCGACGGGAACCGTCGCCGACCGGACTGCCAGGCGGGAACTAGGCTCGGCGCATGACGATCGACGGCTTCGCCGCACCCCCCGCCCTGGTGGAGCACGCCCGCCGATTCCGGGCCGAGGGCGCCGTACCGGCCGTGCCCCGGGTCGCCGCCACGGTGCTGTTGCTCCGCCCGGCCGGCGACGGGTTCGAGGTCTACATGATCCGCCGGGTCGCGGCCATGACCTTCGGCGGAATGTACGCCTTCCCGGGCGGCGGGGTGGACCGCTCCGACTCGGAGGCGCACCTCGGCTGGGCCGGCCCGGACCCGGCGGAGTGGGGGGAGCGGCTCCGGCTCGACCCGGCCGCTGCGCAGGCGGTGGTGTGCGCCGCCGCCCGCGAGGTCTTCGAGGAGGCGGGCGTGCTGCTCGCCGGCCCGGACCCCGACACGGTCGTCGGCGACGTGAGCGGCGACGACTGGGAGGCGGCCCGGCAGGATCTGGAGGGACGGCGGGTCGGCTTTGCGGACCTGCTGGCCGGTCGGGGTCTGACGCTGCGATCCGACCTGCTGCTGCCGTGGAGCCGGTGGATCACCCCGGAGTTCGAGCCGCGCCGCTTCGACACGTACTTCTTCGTCGCCCTGCTGCCCGAGGGGCAGCGGACCCGGGACGTCTCCGGGGAGGCCGACCACACGCTGTGGCTGCGCCCGGCGGACGCCCTGGCCCGGGCGGAGTCCGGCGAGCTGACGATGCTGCCGCCCACAATGGTCACGCTGGCCGAGGTGGCCGCCGCCGGCGACCTGGGCGGTGTGGCCGGCGCGGCGGCGAAGCGCGACCCCGGCGTCCCCGTCATGCCGCACCTCGACCTCTCCGACGTCGAGGCCCCCCGCTTCCGTCTGTCCTGACGTCAGCCGGCGGCGCGAAGGTAGCGGGCCGCGAGGGTGCGTAGGAGATCGGCCAGTTCGGGCGGTTCCTCGACGGTGAAGTCGAGGTCGAGCAGGCCGAGCCAGACCGCGATGTTCTCCAGCCGGTCGGCGCCGGTGTGCAGGAGACAGGCGCTGTCGCCGGCCGGCTCGACAGTGCCGACGGCCGGATTGATCCGGTCGGCCACCGCCTCGGCGGGGGCGTGCACGCGGACGCGCGCCCGGTGCCGCCAGGCCGCCGAGGAGACACCCTGCCGGACCCGGTCCACCACGTCCCCGGGCAACTCGCGCGCCGCGAACCGGGGGCCGGTCGGGGTACGCGGGGTGAGCCGGTCCACCCTGAACGTGCGCCAGTCGTCCCGCGCCGGGTCGAAGGCCACGAGGTACCAGCGCCTGCCCCAGTTCACCAGCCGGTACGGCTCGACGTCCCGTCGATCGGCGGTCCCGTCGTGCCGGACGTAGTCGAACCGCAGCCGCTCCCGGTCCCGGCAGGCGGCCCCGATCAGGCTGAGGGTCCCGGCGTCCACGGTAGGGCCGGGCTGGTCGTGCGGCACCCGGATGGTGTGGGTGTGCAGGGCGGCGACGCGCCGGCGCAGACGGTGGGGGAGCACCTGCTCCAGCTTGGCCAGCGCCCGCAGGGATGTCTCCTCGATGCCGGCGACGCTGCCGCCCGCGGCCGTGCGCAGCCCGACCGCCACCGCCACCGCCTCCTCGTCGTCGAGGAGCAGCGGGGGCAGGGCCGCACCGGCGCCCAGCCGGTACCCGCCGACCGCGCCCCGCGTGCCGTGTACGGGATAGCCCAGCTCGCGTAGCCGCTCCACGTCGTTGCGCACGGTCCGGGTGCTCACCGCGAGGCGCTCGGCCAGTTCGGCGCCAGTCCAGTCACGCGGGGTCTGCAACAGCGACAGCAGGCGCAGCAGCCGTGCGGAGGTCTCCAACATTTCTCGAATCCTGCCAGTTCATTAGGAACGGGATGTTCCTAATTGCCTCCTACGCTCCTGGGCATGGCAGACAACACAGCGATCGTCCCGTTCCGCATCGACGTCCCGCAGGCCGACCTGGACGACCTCGCCGACCGGCTCGCACGGACCCGCTGGGCCGAGGAACTACCTCCCGACCCCGACCCGGCCGCCCCCGCCGGCCCCGTCGCGCCCGGCTGGGAGTACGGCGTTCCGCTGAGCTGGGTACGGCGCCTGGCCGAGCGCTGGCGCACCACCTACGACTGGCGGGAGTGGGAGGCGCGGCTGAACGCGTACCCACAGTTCACCACCGAGATCGACGGGCAGCGGATCCACTTCCTGCACGTCCGCTCGCCCGAGCCCGGCGCCACCCCGCTGATCCTCACCCACGGCTGGCCGGGCACCGTTGCCGAGTGGCTGGACGTGATCGGTCCGCTGACCGATCCGCGGGCGCACGGTGGCGACCCGGCCGACGCCTTTCACCTGGTCATCCCGTCGGTGCCGGGGTTCGGCTTCTCCGGGCCGACCCGGGAGCGCGGCTGGAACCGCTACCGGGTCGCCCGGGCCTGGGCCGAGCTGATGCGCCGCCTCGGCTACGACCGGTACGGCGCGGCCGGCAACGACCTCGGCGCGTTCGTGTCGCCCGAGGTGGGCCGGGCCGACCCGGAGCACGTGCTCGGTGTGCACGTCACGCAGATCTTCTCCCTGCCGTCCGGCGATCCGGCCGAGCTGGCCGCGCTCACCGAGGAGGAGCGCGGCAAGGTGGCGTTCGCCGAGTTCTTCGTGCAGCGGCAGGGCGGCTACGACAAGCTGCACTCGACCGCGCCGCAGAACGTGGCGCACGCGCTGGCCGACTCGCCGGTCGGCCTGCTCGGCTGGCTGGGCCAGCTGATGGGGGATCAGATCGACGTCGACCACGTGCTCACCCACACGACCGTCTACTGGCTGACGAACACGGCCGCCTCAGCGGCCCGCTACTACTACGAGGACGCAGAGGTGGTGCACCCGACGCAGAAGGTGAACGGACGGGGAACGGACATGCCGGAGCCGACAACGGTGCCGCTCGGTCTCGCCAACTTCGCCTGGGACTTCCAGTCGATCCGTACGCTCGCCGAGCGCGACCACAAGAACATCGTCTCCTGGCGCACGTACGACCGGGGCGGGCACTTCGCGGCCCACCAGGTACCCGACCTGCTCGTGGCCGACCTGCGGCAGTTCTTCGCCGCACCGCTCAGCCGAAGCGACCGGTGATGTAGTCCTCGGTCTTCTTCTGGGCCGGGTTGCTGAAGATCTTCTGGGTGTTGTCGTACTCGATCAGGCGGCCCGGATCGCCGGTCTTCTCGATGGAGAAGAAGGCGGTCCGGTCCGACACCCGGGCGGCCTGCTGCATGTTGTGCGTGACGATGATGATGGTGAACTTGTCCTTGAGCTGGAACATCAGGTCCTCGATGGCCAGCGTCGAGATCGGGTCCAGCGCCGAGCAGGGCTCGTCCATCAGCACCACCTGCGGCTCGACGGCGATGGTACGGGCGATGCAGAGCCGCTGCTGCTGACCGCCGGACAGGCCCGCGCCGGGCTTGCCGAGGCGGTCCTTCACCTCGTCCCACAGGTTCGCCGAGCGGAGCGCCCGCTCGGCCGCCTCCTCCAGGATCGACTTGCGCCGTACGCCGTTGAGCCGCAGGCCCGCCACCACGTTCTCGAAGATGCTCATGGTGGGGAACGGGTTCGGCCGCTGGAAGACCATGCCGATCATCCGGCGGACCGCCGTGACGTCCACGTCGCGGTCGTAGACGTCCTGGTCGTCGATGGTGAGGCTGCCCTCGACCCGGGCGCCCGGCAGCACCTCGTGCATCCGGTTGATCGACCGCAGGAACGTGGACTTGCCGCAGCCGGACGGCCCGATCAGGGCGGTGACGGTCTTCGGCTCGACGGTCAGGTTGATGTTCTCGATCGCCTTGAACCCGCCGTAGTAGGCGGTCACGTTCGTGGCTTCGATGCGCTTGGCCATGGTGGTGGTACCTCCGGGGTTCATCGGCCGAGCCGGTTACGACGGGCCAGCAACTTCGCCGCGATGGTGAGGACGAGGACGAGGGCGACGAGGGTCAACGCCGCTGTCCACGCCCGTGCCGGCGAGTACTTCGACGCCTCACCGGCCTGCTGGTAGACGAAGAGGGCCAGCGACGACTGGTTGTTCTCGAACGGGTTGAAGTTGATCGCCGCGCCGCCGCCGGCGACGAGCAGCACCGGCGCCGTCTCGCCGGCGGCCCGCGCGACGGCGAGCATGATGCCGGTGACGATGCCGGGCAGCGCGGTCGGCAGCACGACCCGCAGGATCGTCTTCCACTTCGGTACGCCCAGGGCGTACGCGCCCTCGCGCAGCGGCGCGGGCACCAGGCGGAGCATCTCCTCGGTGGATCGGACCACAGTGGGCAGCATCAGCACGCTCAGCGCCAGCGCGGCGGCGAATCCGGAGAAGCCCGGCCGGCCGTCGTTGAACCACGGCGAGACGATCAGCACCCAGAACGCCAGCACGAACAGGCCGGTGACGATCGACGGGATGCCGGTCATGACGTCCACGAAGAAGCGGATGGTGAACGCGAACCGGCCCCGGCCGTACTCGACGATGTAGATCGCGCAGAGCACCCCGAGCGGCACCGTGATCAGCGTGGCGATGCCCACCTGCTGCAACGTGCCGACGATCGCGTGGTACGCGCCGCCGTTGGCGTCCCGCGACCCGATGTTGTTCATCGAGGTGCCGAAGAAGTTCGCGTCCAGCCGCTCGGAGCCCTTGCTGACGAGCGTCCAGACCACCGAGGCCAGCGGCAGCACGGCGAGCACGAACGCGGAGTGGATCAGCGCGCTCCAGGTCCGGTTGCGGGCCGACCGGCGGCCCTCCACCGCGTTCGCCGCGACGAAGAGACCGGCCAGGTAGAGCAGCGCGCCGACCACTACTACCAGGACCGGGCCGCCGATGCCGGCGCCGTACACCAGGGCCGCCGCGAGCAGCAGCGCCGCGACGGCGATGACCGGTGCGGCGTACGCGGGAAGTCGCCTCGCCCGCAGCGTGGCCGGCTGGGCCGGCGGGCGCGGGCGGCGGGGGGTGAGGGTGGTGGTCATGCGGCCGACTCCGTGAACTCGCGCCGCCGGTAGATGATCGCCCGCGCGGTGATGTTGACGACCAGCGTGATCGCGAACAGCACCAGGCCGGAGGCGATGAGTGCGCCCCGGCCGGTGTCGTTCGCCTCGGCGAACCGGTTGGCGATGTTGGCGGCGATCGAGTTGCCGCCGCTGGCCAGGATGTTGAACGAGATGGCGTACGTGGAGCCGAGCGTGAGCGCCAGCGCGATGGTCTCGCCCAGTGCCCGGCCCAGGCCGAGCATCACCGCGGCGATGACTCCCGGCCGCCCGTACGGCAGGACCGCGGTGCGGATCATCTCCCAGCGGGTGGCGCCGAGCGCGAGCGCGGCCTCCTCGTTCGCGGTCGGGGTCTGCCGGAACACCTCGCGGGACAGCGACGTGACGATCGGCAGCACCATGATGGCGAGCACCACCGAGCCGAGCAGGATCGAGTTGCCGTACGGGCCGTCGCCGAAGATCGGGATCCAGCCGAAGTACCTGTTCAGCCAGGCGGACAGGTCGGCCACCGGCTGGGCGAAGTAGTCCCGGCCCCAGAGGCCGAAGACCACGCTCGGCACGGCTGCGAGCAGGTCGATCAGGAAGCCCAGGGTGTTGCCGAGCCGCCGGGGCGCGTAGTGCGACAGGTAGAGGGCGATGCCCAGCGCGACCGGCACCGCCATGAGCAGCGCCAGCAGCGAGCTCAGGACGGTGCCGAAGGCGAGCGCGCCGATGCCGAACTGCGGCGGGTCGTCGTTCGGGAACCAGCCCTCGAACGTCCAGAACGACTCGTTGTTGGCCCGCAGCGCCGGGACGGCCTTGGCGACCAGGAAGATCGCGATGGCCGCGATGACCACCAGGACCGTGGTGCCGGCGGCCAGGGTCAGGCCGCGGAACGCCCGTTCCGCGCCGAAGGCGCGGGCCCGGGGGAGGGCACCGCCGCCGCCGAGGCCACCGTCGGGGCGGCCCGGGTTGCCGGGGCGCTCGGCCACACGCGCCGAGGCACCGGCGGGTCGCTCGTGGCTCGTGGCCACGGGGTTCCCGCCGGTGCCGGCGTGGGCCGAGCGCTGAGGGGTGTCACCCATCTGCTCGCTCGCTTCGTGTTGAGGAGGTGTCGGTCGGAGCGTCAGGAGAGGCTCTTGACCGCGGCCTCGACCTTGGTGCGGACGGTCTCGGGCAGCGGCGCGTAGCCCAGCTCGACGAGCTCCTTCTGCCCCTCGGCGCTGGCGGCGTGGCCGAGCAGGCCCTTGACCAGCGGCAGCTTGTCGGCGGCGAGGCCCTTGCTGCAGACGATCTCGTAGGTCGCCAGGACGATCGGGTACGCCCCGGCCTCCTTGGTGTTGTAGTCGATCGACATCTTCAGGTCGTTGCCCTGACCCTCGAACTTGGCGCCGGCGATGGTCTTGCCGGCCGAGTCGCCGGTCAGCTCGACGAACTCGCCGTTGCCGTTGCGGATCTTCGCCGTCTTCAGGTCGGAGTTCTCGGCGTACGACCACTCGACGTAGCTGATGGTGCCGTCGGTGCTCTTGACCTTGCTGGCCACACCGTCGGACTTGGCCGCGCCGACGCCGCCCGGGGCCTTCCACGCCTTGGAGTTGCCGAGCGTCCAGTCCGCCTCGGCGGTCTTGGAGAGGTACTTGGTGAAGTTGTCGGTGGTGCCCGACTCGTCGGAGCGGTGCACGGCCTGGATCGCGGTCGACGGCAGCTTCGCGTCCGGGTTGTCGGCCTTGATCGCCGGGTCGTCCCACTTGGTCACCTTGCCGGCGAAGATCTTCGCCAGGGTGGCCGGGCTGAACTGGAGGTTGTCCGCGCCGTTGAGGTTGTAGACGACAGCGACCGGGCCGATGACCATGGGCAGGTTGAGCGCCTGGCCGCCGGTGCACTTGGCGTCGGCCTGCGGCTGCTCCTCCGGCTTGAGGGCGGAGTCCGAGCCGGCGAAGTCGGCGGTGCCGGCGATGAACGCCTGGATGCCGGCGCCCGAGCCGCTGGGCTCGTAGTTGATCGTGGTACCGGCACACTTCTGCTGGTACGCCTTGATCCACTCGGCCATGGCGTTCTTCTGGGCGGAGGAGCCCTGCGCGTTCAGCGTGCCCGTCGCGCAGTCCGCCGCTGCGGTGGAGCCGGAGGCGCCGGCCGGCTCGTTGTTGTCCGAGCCGCAGGCGCTGAGACCGAGAACCGCGGTAAGAGCGAGACAGGCGATGGCGCCGTGCCGCTGGAGCTTCACTTCAGGGGTTTCCCTTCACGTCTTTGGTCAGGTCGCCCGGAGTACCGGGCGCCGGCGCTGACCGGCTGACACGAAAGGTAGGAGGGCCAGGTGGACGGTTCGCCGGACGCAAGTGAACGCGCGGTGAACACGTTCAGCCGACGAGGTGGCCGTACGCTGAGGAAGGGTTGTCCATTTCGTGAACTAGCGGCCCGGCAGCGCCTTTGTGGCGATTTTCCCGGGCAGGCGCGCGCTCAGCCGAGCTGGTAGTTGACGTGCGCGGACCAGCGCGCGAAGCCCAGCCGCTCGTAGAGCGCGACCGCGGCGGTGTTGCTCTCGTCCACGTACAGCATCACCCGGTCCAGCCCGCGCTCGTCGCGCAGGTGGGTCAGGCCGGCGGCGGTGAGCACCCGGCCGAGCCCGCCCCGGTGCGCGGACGGGTCGACGCCGAGCACGTAGACCTCGCCGATCCGGGCCGAGCCCGGCCGCTCGTGCACCTTGGTCCAGTGGAAGCCGAGCAGCCGCCCGGTGGCGGGGTCGACGGCGAGCAGGAACCCGGCCGGGTCGAACCACGGCTCGGCGATGCGTACGCGCAGGTCGTCGAGCGTCCACCTGCCCTGCTCGGGATGCTGGGCGAAGGCCGCGTTGTTCACCGCCAGCCAGGCCTCGTCGTCCTCGCCGGGACGGAACGCGCGCAGCGTCACGCCGTCCGGTACGACCGGTGCCGGCAGCTCGGCGGTGAGTGGACGGCGCATCTGCCAGAGCACCCGGGCCCGGGAGAAGCCCAGGTCGACGGCGAGCGCGGCGGCTGACGGGTGGTCGCCGTGCGCCCACGCGCGCAGCGGTCCGGGCGCGGCGGCCACCACACCACGGGCCAGCGCGCGGCCGG
The DNA here is from genome assembly GCF_008868145.1 of Micromonospora sp. AMSO1212t. Taxonomy (NCBI): domain Bacteria; kingdom Bacillati; phylum Actinomycetota; class Actinomycetes; order Micromonosporales; family Micromonosporaceae; genus Micromonospora; species Micromonospora sp. AMSO1212t. Next base: position 16,084 of record NZ_WBKS01000073.1, on the reverse strand, counting down.
AACCCCGCCGCCGGTACGCCGGGTGCACGACCATCTCCACGCCGACGCCGTCGGCCGGGGCGGTGGTGTCGAGGTGCGCGTACCCGGTCAGGGTGCCGTCGGTGGTCCGGGCGGTGAGGTGCACGGCGGGCGCCTCGGGGTCGCGCAGCCGCAGCAGCACGTGCTCGTCGAGCGGGTCGGCGCCGTCGGCGTCACCGGCGGCGCGGGCCGTCGCCAGCACCTCGGCGACCTCGTCCGGCGTCAGCCGGTCCGCCCGGGCGATCCGGTCGGTTGTGGGACCACTCGTCGGCTCGGTGCTCATCTGAGTCACGGTAGCGGCCGTGCGGCCACGGTTCGCGCCGGACGGAACGGGCGATCGGTGGCGCTCGTCACGGGGTGCCGACGGGCAGCGGCTCCAACTCGAACCGGGTCAGCAATTCTGGCAGGAGTTGCTGCAACGCGCTGACGGTGCCGGAACGGTCCCCGCCCGCATCGTGCATGAGCACGATCGCCCCCGGCCCCATCTGCGTGCGGATCCTCGTCTCGATGGTGAGCGCGCCCGGCGCCCTCCAGTCCGACGGGTCCACGCTCCAGTGCAGCGGGGTCAGGCCCAGGTCGGCGCAAGCCGACACCACCGGGCGCGTCCAGGCTCCGCCCGGCTGACGGAAGTACGCGATCCGCGCGCCCGGCGAGGCGGCCAGGATCGCGTCGTTCGTGCGCAGGATGTCGGCCCGGATCGTCGCCGGGGACCGCTTGCCCAGGTCGACGTCGTGCTCCCAGGAGTGGTTGCACAGGGTGTGCCCCTCGGCCACGATCGAGCGGATCAGGTCCGGATGGGCCTCGGCGTTCTCGCCGACCACGCAGAACGTCGCCTTCACGCCGTACTGCGCCAGCAGCGCGAGCACCTGCGGCGTCCAGCGGGGGTCGGGGCCGTCGTCGAAGGTCAGCGCGACCCGGGACGAACCGGTGACGACCAGGCTGCCGTACGGGCCGTCGCCGTCGGGCTCGACCGGTGCGGCGTCCGGTGCGGCGTCGGGGCCCGGCTTGGCGCTGGCCGTACCGCCCGGGAAGTCGGTGCTGGGTGGCTGCTCGCCGTACCGTGGCCCGTTGAGCGTGGTGGCGACTCCGGCGGCGGACGGATGCGGGTTGGGCACCAGGCTGCGGCCCAGCGCGAACGCCGAACCGAGCAGGCCGGCCAGCACGACGGTCACGAGCCCGGCGGCGCGCAGCGTGGAGCCCCGCATCAGCGGCACCGGCCGTTCGTCGCCCCCGTGGTAACCGCGCGCACCGTCGCCCCCTTAAGCCCGACAATTCCGGCAGCCAGGATATGGCTGACTGATCGGGCAAAAAGGGCATACGAGAAAAGTGCCCTCTAGTGAGGTGGGGCGTGGGCGGTCAGACCGGCAGCGGGGCGGGCTCCGACTCCGGCAGCGAGCGCGACGGCGGGACGACGAACTTGTAGCCCACCTGGCGCACGGTGCCGATCATCGACTCGTACTCCGAGCCGAGCTTGGCGCGCAGCCGCCGCACGTGCACGTCCACCGTCCGGGTGCCGCCGAAGTAGTCGTAGCCCCAGACCTCGCGCAGCAGCTGGTCCCGGGTGAACACCCGCCCCGGGTGCTGGGCCAGGAACTTCAACAGCTCGAACTCCTTGTACGTGAGGTCGAGCGGCCGGCCCTTCAGCTTCGCGGCGTACGTGTCCGGGTCGATGTTCAGCTCGCCGGCCCGGATCGAGCCGCCAGCGCCGGCGGTGGCGTTGCTGAGCCGGCCCACAGCGAGCCGCAGGCGGGCCTCCACCTCGGCCGGCCCGGCGCCGGCCAGGATCACGTCGTCGACACCCCAGTCCGCGTTGAGCGCGATCAGCCCGGCCTCGGTGACGACCGCGACGAGCGGCACGCCGAGCCCGGTGGCGTGCAGCATCCGGCACGTGGCGCGCGCCTCGCTCAGCTCGGAGCGGGCGTCCACCAGGACGGCGTCCGGTGTCGGGCCGGAGACCAGCGTGCGGACGTCACGGGGTGCGGTGCGAACCGAGTGCGGCAGCAGGTCGAGTGCCGGCAGTACCGCCGACGGCTCACCGGCCCGCGCGGTCACGAGCAGCAGGAGCTCCACGATCACCTCCGTCCCGGCGGCCTTCCGGCCGCGCGCGACCAGTGACACGCCCAGGTGAGGGGCGGCACTGTGAACTTGCGTGGGTCCCGGCGTCGTCGACGGGCGGGTAACGGCCTGAGCGTAACCGATGGACCGGCCGTCACCTTCGCGCGATTTACCGTTTGCCCTTTCTGCCCTCGATCGCGGCGCAGGTTTTAACGTCGCCGAAACCGGGACCTCCGCCGAACCGCCCGGGTCTGGCACGATCGGAGCGTGTTTCCCTCCACCTCGCGCGACACCGGTCGTGAACCGTGGGCCGACGACCCGTCCACCGGGCCGTCCGGCCCCGCCCGTGGCTCCCCGCCCGCCCCGCCTACCGGTCCCGCCGAGGAGGGCGACCGGCCGGAACGCAAGGGGCCGCGCCGGCTGCGCAAGGGCGGCCCCGGCCGGCGTCCCGACGACGAGTCCGACGAGGAGCCCGAGGAGGAGGTGCCGCCGGTCCCGGTACGCCGCCCTCTGGCGCTCACCGTCGCCGGCTTCGCCGCGCTGCTCGGCGTCGGCCTGGTACTCGGCGCGCAGACCTCGGGCCCGGGGCACCGGCTGCCGTTCGCCGCGATCATCTTCGGCGTCCAACTGCTGTTCGTGCTGGCCTGGACGATGGCCATGCGGCCGCCCGCGCTGCTCGTCGTCGCGCTCGTCAGCGCCGCGACGGCGGCGATCGCCGACGTCGCCGCCGTGCGGTCGGACATCGCCGGCCTGGCCCCGCTCGGCTACGCCGCCGCGGCCGGGCTCCTGCTCGCCGTGCTGGGGCAGCTCGTACGGCGGGTGGACCGGGTCCGGGTGACCGACTCGCTCGGTGGCACCCTGCTCATCGTGGTGGGCGTGGTCGCCTTCGCCACGCTCATCGTGCTCAGCCGGATCCCCAAGGGCACCCAGGCGATCACGGTCTGCCTCACCGCCGCCGGGGTGGCGTTGCTCGTCGCCCGGCTCACCGACGCGGTCGCGCCGTGGCCCCGGCTCGCCCCCCAGGTGCCGCGCGGCGCGGCGGGCGTGGTCGTCGGCGCCATGCTCGGCACGCTCACCAGCGCCGTCCTCGGCAGCTACCTGGTCGGTTTCACCCCGACCAGCGCCGCCCTGGTCGGGGTGGTCAGCGCGGCCACCGCCGTCCTGGCCGACCTCGCGGTCGGGTACGCCGAGGCGGGCCGGCTGATGGCCGGTGAACCGCCGACGATGTGGGTGGCCCGGCACATGCAGGGACCGCTGGGCGGGTTCGCGCTGGCCGCGCCCGCCGCGTACGCCATGTGCGTGCTGTTCCTCTGAGGCGGTTGGGGAAGATTCGCCTCGGGTAAGTACGGTTGCGCCGCGAGGCGCGGTGACGGGGGCGAGGACGGGAGGCGGCGTGGCAGAGGCGTATCCGGCGGAGGGCCGACCCCGGCGACGGGGCCGGAAGGTGCTGATCGGCTTCATCGTCCTGCTGCTGGTGCTGGCCGGTCTGCTCGTCGTCGCCGACCGGGTCGCCGCCGGCGTGGCCGAGCGCGCCATCGCCGACCAGGTCCGGCAGGAGATCGCCAAGCAGGACGCGCAGTCCGCCGCGCCGCAGGTCGAGGTGGGTGGCTTCCCGTTCCTCACCCAGGTGCTCGACGGCCGCTACGAGCGCATCTCGATCCAGCTCACCGACGTGCGCGGCGACGTGCAGGGCGACGCGGTCGAGGTGCCGAAGCTGGACGTGGACGCGCGCAACGTGACCGCCTCGCTGGACACGCTGCGCTCCGGGCGGGGCGACGTGGTGGCCGAGAGCGTGGACGGGCGGGGCACCGTCACCTACGAGAGCCTGGCCAAGCTGCTGGACCGGCCCGGGCTGACGCTCGGCGAGCGCAACGGCAAGCTGGCGGTCACCGCCCCGGTGGACGTCCTCGGCATCAAGCTCACCGTCAACGGCACCGCCGACGTCACGGTGGCCGGCAACAAGGTGGCACTGCGCTTCAACGACCTCACCGCCGACGGCCTGCCGAACGTGCCGCTGGCGCGGGCCGCGCTGACCCGGTACGCGCAGGGCATCTCGATCGACGTGCCGCTGCCTGAGCTGCCGTTCCAGCTCAACCTGCGCAAGGTGGAGCCGAAGCCGGAGGGCCTGGTGGTCACGGCGGACGCGGCGAACGTGCCGATCAACTCCGCCGGCTGAACAGCCGGCCTGCCGTCAACTCCGCCGGCTGAGGCCGGCACCGGCCGGCCCGGGGAGCGGGCCGGCCGTCCCGGATGCTGGTCGGCCTGGTGGCAGCTGTGGCCCCGGCTGGTAATCTCCCTGCCCATGGGGACCCACCTCACCAAACGGCGCGCGGTCGACCTGTGCCGCGTGGCCACCTGCCTGTGTCGCCCCGTCATCTGACGGCGGGGCTGTCTCCGGTCGCCTGAACGGCGGTCACCCAGGGTCCACGAACCTTCCCGGTTCCCCCCTCCTCAACGCCCGGCAGCGGCGCCGTCGCACGTACCCGTGATCCGTTCCTAGCTCAGGGTCCGCGTGTGGTGCGACAACCATCGACATCGATCTCCACGCGCAGGCTCACCAAACCATCCTCACCAGGGAGTGATCTGATGAGTCGCGACACCGCACTCGTCTCGGCCGAGTGGGCCGAGAAGAACCTCGGCGCCCCGGGCGTCGTCTTCGTCGAGGTCGACGAGGACACCTCGGCCTACGACACCGGCCACATCGCCGGCGCCGTCAAGCTGGACTGGCGCACCGACCTGCAGGACCAGGTCCGCCGGGACTTCGTCAACAAGAGCCAGTTCGAGGCGCTGCTGTCCGACCGGGGCATCGCCAACGACGACACCGTGATCCTGTACGGCGGCAACAACAACTGGTTCGCCGCGTACGCGTACTGGTACTTCAAGCTCTACGGCCACCGCGACGTGAAGCTGCTCGACGGCGGCCGCAAGAAGTGGGAGCTGGACGCCCGTCCGCTCGTCACCGACGCGGTGGAGCGGCCGAAGACGCAGTACGTCGCGCAGGAGCCGGACACCTCGATCCGCGCGTTCCGCGACGAGGTGGTCGACGCGATCGGCACCAAGAACCTGGTCGACGTGCGCAGCCCCGACGAGTTCGCGGGCCGCCTGCTCGCTCCCGCCCACCTGCCGCAGGAGCAGGCGCAGCGGGCCGGCCACATCCCGACCGCCATCAGCGTTCCGTGGTCCAAGGCGGCCAACGAGGACGGCACGTTCAAGTCCGACGACGAGCTGCGCAAGATCTACGCCGACGCCGGGCTGGACGACAGCAAGGAGACGATCGCGTACTGCCGGATCGGCGAGCGCTCCTCGCACAGCTGGTTCGTGCTCCAGGAGCTGCTCGGGCACCGCAACGTGAAGAACTACGACGGTTCCTGGACCGAGTACGGCTCGCTCGTCGGCGTGCCGGTGGCGCTCGGCGACGAGCCGGGGGAGGCCTGATGACCGCCGCCTCCGCCGCCTCGACGGCTGCCGCCGGCTGCGCCGCGCCGGACCAGTCCGCCCCCCTCCCGGCGGGCCTGGACCTGGAGAAGGAAACAGTGATCACCGGCCGCGTGCTGGCCGAGTCCGGTGAGGTCGTGCCGGGCGCGTACGTGCGCCTGCTCGACTCGACCGGCGAGTTCACCGCCGAGGTGGTGACGTCGGCGGCCGGGCAGTTCCGGTTCTTCGCCGCGCCGGGCTCGTGGACGCTGCGGGCGCTGTCCCGCCACGGCAACGGCGACACCGCCGTGTCCGCGGCCCGCGGGATCAACGAGGTGACCGTCTCGGTCGCCGCCTGACCCACGCTCTGATCGTGGCCCGCCGCCCCACCCGGGTGGCGGGCCACGAGCCGTTCCGGCGACTGTGCGTCTCGCTCGTGGCTGGCAGGCTGGACGGCGGTGCGCACCGGACGCGCCGGAGGGGGATCAGGTGCCCGACGACGCCGCTGCCCACGCCCGCCGCTATCTGATCGACTTCATCGACGGCAACCGGGGCGAGGAGGTCGTCCGCGAACTCCAGCGCGCCGAGGGGCCCGGCCGGCGGCGCCCGTTCGACGTCTCGGTGGCAAGCCTCGACACCGACCTGTCGTTCCTCACCAAGCGGGCCACGCTCGTCACCGGCAAGCTGGTCCTCTCCCAGCCCGGCGGCGAGCGCTGCTATCTGGCCAACCGGGAGACCTGCAAGAGGTGCGGCAAGGATCCGGAGCACTGCGGCCCGGCCTGCCGGTACGGGGACATCCAGATCGACCAGCTCTTCGCCGAGTGCGACGACCTGGGCCGCCTCGGCGCGTACCTGCGGGACTGCGCGCCGCTGCTGGAGCTGGGGCAGCTCGTCTACTTCCCGCAGACCTTCCGCCGCAGCCATCTGGAGTCGCGGGCGCCGGACGCGCAGTCCACCTCGTCGCCGTTCGACACCATGGGTCGGATCGAACTGGGCGACAACCCGGACCGCACGCTCGACCTGATCGTCAAGGGGCACCGGGTCGTCGACGTGCCGAGCGGGGATCCGGTGAAGGCACGGCTGGTCACCCCGCTGCTCCAGCTCGACCTGCCGATGCTGGAGGGCACCTCGCTGCGCGACTACTGCGCCATCCTGACCCAGGAGGGCGACGCGCTCGCCGCGACCCAGGCGTACCTGCGGGGCCGGATGCTGGAGGTCGACACCGATCCGGACAGGGCGCTCGTGCAGCTCGCGAAGCTCGACGCGGAGATCCAGGAGGGCGTGCGGGCGGCCCGGGCCGAGGTCGCCCGGGTGTCCCGGCGCTCGGCCGTGCAGGCCGCCGGCGCGGCGGTGGCGACGGTCGCGGCGACCCTGGTGGCGGTCGAGGGCACGCATCTGGCGCCGGTGCTCGGCATGCTGGGCGCGGGCGGGTTCTTCTCCGCCGTGCTCGCCGCCGACCAGTACGCCGACCGTCGCGGCGAGCTGCGGCAGCGCCCCTTCTACCTGCTGTGGCTGCTGTCCCGCCGGTCGGTGCCGGTCTGAGCGAGGGTGCCGAGGCGCAGCCGGGCAGCTCGCCGGTCCGTGACACCATGGCCGGGTGACTGCCGTCGAGACGGGCTACGCCCCGCCCACCCCGCCCGGCCGGCCCGGCCCCGGTGGCCGACGCCGGCTGCGCTGGCTGACGGCCGCCACCGTGGCGTGGGCCGTGCTGCTCGCGGGTCTGACCTGGTGGTCGGTGCGTACGGACGCGCCGACGGTCAAGGAGCAGCGGTCGCTGGACCAGGCCGGCCCGGTGGTGGACCGGGCGATCGGTGAGCTGACCGCCGCGGTCGGCGCCGCGGGCGTACCGGCGCTCCTTCCGGACCGCCTGGAGCGCGGTTGCCGGATCACGCCGATGGACGACGGCGCGACGCTGGAACGCGGCGTCGAGGTGGCGATCGGGGGCGACGACGTACGCGAGGTGCTGCGCGGCGTCGCCGACCGGCTGCCGTCGGGCTGGCGGGCCGGCGTGTCGACGCTCGACGGCGAGCCGCTGCTGCGCGCCGACGCGGGCGAGTTCGTCACGGTCGAGGGCCGGGCCGGTGGTCCGGGCCGGGTGCTGCTCACCGCGGCCACCGGCTGCCGCCCGATGGGTTCCGGCTACCGGGCCCCGTCCGCCGACGCCGCCTCCGAGTCGGGCGTGCTGGCGGCGGCGCTGGGCCGGTGGGGCGGCGCGTCCGGGCCGGTCCAGGTGCTCGCTGCGCCCTGCCCGGGCGGCGGGACGGCACGCACCGCCCGGTCCGAGGCGGCCGCGCCGGCTGATCAGTCGCTGGCCGCCGCGTTCGACGGCGGCGTCGCGCCGGTGGTGGACTCGGCAGACGCGTACGCGCGCCCGGGCGATCCGGCGGTGCTGGCGCAGCGGGCCGGGGAGCGGGTCCGGGTCGCGGTGACCACGCCCTGTCCGGCCTGACGTCAGCCGCCGGGCAGCGTGAGCGCCGGGGGCGACGGCTGTTCCTCGTGCGGCTCCCGGCTGCGGCCCAGCGCGTCCACCCGGCCCCAGCGGCCCGGGATGTCGAGCAGTTCCACCCGGCCCATCCCGGGCGGCACGGCCGGGTCGATGATCAGGTGCTCGCCCTGCGGTTCCAGCCCCAGGATCACCCGTAGCAGCAGCAGCGGCGTGCCGGCGGACCACGCCTGCGGGCTGCACGCGGTGGGGTACTCCACCGGGTAGTCGGTGAGGCCGCGTTCGTAGCCGGCGAACACCTCGGGCAGCCGCCCGTCGAAGTAGTGCGACGCGCTGAGCAGGGCGTCGCAGATCTGGCCGGCCTCCTGCCGGAAGCCGTACCGCCACAGGCCCCAGGCGATGATCGAGTTGTCGAACGGCCACACCGTGCCGACGTGGTAGCCGACCGGGTTGTACCGGCCCTGGTCGTCGGCGAGCGTGCGTACGCCCCACCCGGAGAACAGGCGCGGGCCGAGCAGGTGGGCGGCGACGGCCGGTGCCCGGGACTCGTCGACGATGCCACTCCACAGCAGGTGGCCGATGTTGGAGGTGAGCGCGTCGACCTGCCGGCCCCGCGGGTCGAGCGCCAGCGCGTAGTACTCCCGGTCCGGGATCCAGAAGTCGCGGTTGAACCGTTCCTTCAGCTCCGCCGCCTCGTGTTCCAGCCGGTCGGCGTACGTCGGGTCGTTCCAGTAGGTGCGGGCCATGCGGGCGCCGCGCAGCTTCGCGTCGTACGCGTACCCCTGCAGTTCGCACGTGGCCCGGGGGAACTCGGGCATCTGCCCGTCGGCGTAGGAGATGGCGTCCGGCGAGTCCTTCCAGCACTGGTTCGGCAGGCCGGTCTCCGGGTTGCGGGACATGTACCAGACGTAACCGGTGCCGAGCAGGTCGCCGTACGTGTCCAGCCAGGTCAGCGCCGCGCGGGTCTCGTATTCCAGCTTGCGCACCAGGTCGGCGTCACCGGTCCACCGCTCGTACTCGTCGAGCAGGATCACGAACAGCGCCGTGGTGTCGGCTGCGCCGTAGTACGGCGAGTGCGGCTGCTCCTCGAAGCCGGCGGTCTCGCCGTAGCGCAGCTCGTGCAGGATCTTGCCGGGCTCCTCGTCCCGGAAGTCGTCGACCCGGCTGCCCTGGAGACCGGCGAGCATGACGATCGTGGGCTTGACCATCTCGGGCAGGAACGGCAGCACCTGGAGCGAGGTGAAGATGCTGTCCCGGCCGAACAGCGTCATGAACCAGGGCAGGCCGGCGGCGAGCAGCCGGACGCCGAGCGTGATCGACTCGTACCGGAGGGCGGCCAGGTCGTTGAGGCTGCGCCGGTACGCCCCGGCCAGCGGTTCGCAGTCGCAGCCCAGCTTCGGCGCGCGGCTGATCAGGGCGCTCTGTTCCGCCGCGATGTCGGCCGCCGTGCGCTCGCCGCCCAGCGGCAGGACGGCCCGGATGTCCTCGCCCCGGGCGCCGTAGATGACCGTGTCGATGTGCAGCCGGGTGGTCCACTCGCCGTGCGGTCCGACCCGGATCCGGAACGTCATCCCGTTCTCGTCGACCTCGGCCGGCGAGGTGCTGGTCACCAGCGTCTCGCGGTGGAACGCCTGCCTGCGGTAGGTCAGCCGCAGCGCGTTCGTCTCGACCGTGGGGGTGGTGTGTCCCTTCTTGTTCCGCTGGTGCTTGATCTCGAACAGGTCGGCGAAGTCGGAGCCGATCTCCAGCCGGAGCCCGAACTCCTTCTCCTGCTCGGAGTGGTTGAGCAGGGTCAGTTCCTCGTCGAGGCTGCCGCCGATCGCGCGGCTGCGGATGACCGAGACCTTCGCGTCCAGGTAGTGCGTCGGCTCGCCGGGGACCAGGAAGAACCGGGTCTTGTACGACAACGAGTCGTCGATGGAGAGCGCGTGCAGGGGTTCCCCGTCGAGGGTGAGGATCCAGGTGGAGAGGAACCGGGTGTCGAAGGAGAACAGCCCGGTGGGGAAGTCGTACGACGGCTGGATGTTGCCGCGATCGTCGCTGACCAGGAACGTGTTGCCGTCGAGGATGCTGACCCGGTCCTTCACGCCAGCCGCCGGACGTGTTCGCGGGCGGCGTCCCGCGGATCCCGTACGTCGGGCCGGGCCGGCAGGAACCGGCGGAACGCCAGGAACAGCACGACGTGCCCGCTGAACGTGGCCTCGTTGCGCAGCACCGCGGCCATGCCGGCCTCCCGGCCGGTGACCAGCTTCTCGAACAGTTCGGTGGAGAGGGTCAGCACACCGTCGGCCTGCCGTTGCTCCTCCTGGCTCACCTGGGCCGATCCGGGGGCCAGCGTCACGTACCAGTGTTCGGTGCGGTTGCCGTCGGCCAGGTCGATCTGGAGCGTGCCGCCGATCGGGCTGTTCAGCACTGACGCGGCGCGCGCCGGCAGCGACGCGAAGAACTGTCGGGTGGCCTCACTCACGTTCACATGGTAGGCGTAATCCGGACATGCCGGGTCAGGATCGGCCCACCGGGCAGAGTGGACATCGCGGGCTGCTCAGTAGACCAACGCCTGCGCGCCCTCTGCCATCGCCTCCTCGACGAACACCGCGGCGCCCGCGATGCGTACGCCGGGGATGACGTCGTCCGGGCCGATGTCCCGCCGAGCCGCGCACTGGGTGCATGCGGTCACCCGGCCCGTGGTCAGGACCACGTGCAGCAGTTCGCCGAGCGGCGCGGAGTGCGGAAGCTCGAACGTCTCCGCCCGCCCGGGGAGCGCGAACCAGGTGGACTCGCCGGTGAGCCAGAGCGACACCTCCACCCCGGCCGCGGCTGCGGTGGAGGCGACTGTGAACGCCTGGGCGCAGCGTTCCGGTGAGTCCGCGCCGGCGGTGGCCTTGACGACGAGAGTGCGCGCCATGCCGCCAGCATAGGATGGCCCGGATGGTTACCGAGATCGGGTTCGTCAGCCTGCTGGTCGCCGGCTTGGGCGCGCTCGCCGGTGGCCTGGTCTATGTCGCAGTGCGAATCGCTAGAGGTAAGTGGTGAATCTGTGAGTGAGAATCCGCTTCAGCCGCCGTGGTTGAACGCGCCGCCGGTCGACCCGTACCCGTACGAGGAGAGCCACGACCTGCGCGTCGGCCCGAAGCTGCACCCGAGCCTGGACGCCCTGCTGCCGTACGTCGGGGTGTGGCGTGGCCGGGGCCGGGGTGGGTTCCCGACGATCGAGGACTTCGACTACGCGCAGGAGATCCGGATCAGCCACGACGGCCGGCCGTTCCTGTTCTACGAGTCGCGGGCCTGGATCCTCGACGAGCAGAGCCGCCCGGTCCGCCCGGCCGGCCGTGAGGTGGGCTGGTGGCGTCCGGTGCTCGACGGTGAGCGGGTGACCGACGAGCTGGAGGCGCTGATGACCACGCCGACCGGCGTGATGGAGCTGCACATCGGCAAGCGCAAGGGCACCCAGATCGAGTTCGTCACCGACGCTGTCGTCCGTACCGCGACGGCGAAGGAGGTCACCGCCGGTGCCCGGCTGTTCGGCATCGTCGAGGGCGCCCTGCTCTACGCCCAGGAGATGGCCGCCATGGGCCAGCCCTTGAGCCCGCACCTCTCCGCCCGCCTGACCCGGGTGGCCGGCTGACCGCCACCCCCCGCCGTTGTTCCCGGCGATCATGAAGCTGGCGGCGACAAATCGGGCAACCGGCGCCGCCAACTTCATGGTCAACGGGGGAAGTTCAGGAGGGTTTGTAGGCGGGTGGTCAGCGGGGAACTTGGACGGGGGGTTCCGTTCAAGGCCGTGATCTCAGCGACGCCGCGTAGGGAGCTGGTCAGCCAGACGCCTTCGGCCTCGTGCAGGTCGGCCACGGTGGGCAGGCGCTCGGCCGCGGTCAGGTTCAGCTCGGCCGCCCGTTCCAGCAGATGAGCCGCGGTCACGCCGGGCAGGATTCCGGTCTGTGCCGCCGGGACCGTGCGGAGCGTCCCGCCGCTCAGCCACACCACGTTGGCGGTGGGTGCCTCCAGCACGTAGCCGTCGGTCGAGACCCAGAGCACGTCGTCCACGCCGGTCCGCTGCGCCCACCGCCGGGCAGCGGTGCTGAGCGCGTACGAGGTGGACTTCACGCCGCTCGGCAGCCACTCCAGCTGCGGGCGGGACCGGGCGGCCACCCCGAGCGGCAGCGTGGCCACAGTCACCCCGTCCCGCCGGGCCAGGCGGGCGGCCGGCGGCACCTCGCCGAGCGTGGCGTACACCGTGGGCGGCCCACCACCCTCCGGTCCCCGGGTGCAGATCAGCCGCAGCGCGCCCTCGGTGTGCGCGGGCCAGTCGGCGCAGACCGCGTCCATCAGCTCGACCAGCGCGGCGTCCGGTGGCAGCCGCATGTCGATCGCCGCCGCGCCGGCCCGCAGCCGGGTCAGGTGGGCCTCGCGCAGCCAGGGGCGGCCGTCGCGCAGGTGCAGCGTCTCGAACAGGCCGTCGCCGTGCAGGACGCCCCGGTCGTCGCCGCGCAGCACCGGCTCACCCGCCGGTACGAGCCCTCGGCCGAGTACCGCCACCCGTGTCGTACCCACTGGCGCAGCGTAGTGGCGTACCCCCGGCGGCGGACCGGCCGGCGCGGCGGCCGAACTATGATCGAAGGGTGTCCGAATCCTCCCTCGCGGAAATGCTCCGCGCGCGCGGGCTGCGGCTGACGGCGCAGCGGCAGCTGGTGCTCCAGGCCGTCCTGGATCTGGGGCACGCCACCCCCGAGCAGGTGCACACGGCGGTCCGCGAGGTGGCGGCCGGCGTCAACATCACCACCATCTACCGCACGCTTGAGCTGCTGGAACGGCTCGGCCTGGTGACGCACACGCACCTGTCGCACGGTTCGCCGACCTACCATGCGGCGGGTGAGCACCAGCACGTGCACCTGGTGTGCCGGGAGTGCGGGGCGATCGACGAGATCGCGCCGGAGATGCTCCGTCCGCTCGCCGACCAGCTGGACGAGCAGCGTGGGTTCAAGGTCGACATCGGGCATGTCGCGCTCTTCGGGGTCTGCGGCCGCTGCGCACAGGACGGGGAACGCACATGATCGACATCGCGGGAGCGGTGACCACCGACGCCATCGACGACCAGACCCGGGACCAGCCGGAGCCGGCCCACCGGGCGGCCGGGGTCGGCCCGGTGGCCGCCCACTACGGCGACCCGATGCGCGAGCAGCGGCTCCTGGCCACCGGCGTCGGCCTGGTCGACCGCTCACACCGGGGCGTGGTCGCGGTGCCGGGCGAGGAGCGGATCAGCTGGCTGCACACGCTCACCAGCCAGCACCTGGCCGCACTGGCACCGTGGCAGGGCACCGAACTGCTGGTGCTCTCCCCGCACGGGCACGTCGAGCAGCACGCGATGGTCGCCGACGACGGCGAGACCACCTGGCTGGACACCGAGCCGGGGATGACCGAGGGCCTGCTGTCATACCTGGAGAAGATGCGGTTCTTCAGCAGGGTCGACCCGCGCGACGCCACCGCCGACCACGCGCTGCTCTCGCTGGTCGGGCCGGAGGCGCCGGCCGCGCTGGACACGCTCGGCGTCACCGGGCTTGCCGCTCCCGACGTGGTCGCGGTGCCGGGTCCGAAGTTCCGTTCCGGCGAGATGCCCGCGCGGCCCTCGGTGGTGTACGACGTCAAGCCGCTGCCGGTGGGTGGCTGGGCCCGGCGGGTGGCGCTCGGCGTCGACCTGCTGGTGCCCCGGGCGGGCATGGACGAGGTGGTGGCGGAGCTGCGCGGCGCCGGTGTGCCGGTGGCCGGACTGTGGGCGTACGAGGCGATCCGGGTGGCCGCCAAGCGGGCCCGGGCCGGCGTGGACACGGACCACCGGACGATCCCGGCCGAGGTGGACCTGATCGCACGGGCCGTGCACCTGGACAAGGGCTGCTACCGGGGGCAGGAGACGGTGGCCCGGGTGCACAACCTGGGCAAGCCGCCCCGCCGGCTCGTCCTGCTGCACCTCGACGGCGTGGCGAGCGACCAGCCGCCCGTCGCCGGTACGCCGGTGACGCTCGACGGCCGGACCGTCGGCTTCGTGGGTACCGCCGTGCAGCACTACGAGCTGGGCCAGGTGGCGCTCGCCGTCCTGAAGCGCAACACGCCCGACGACGCCCGCCTGCTCGTCGGCGAGAGCGCCGCCGCGATCGACGCGTAGGAAGGGCCCCTTCGTAACGCCCCCGGTGGCGGAAGGATCCCTTCCTGGCGCCGCTCGCACCGGAAATCCTCCGGTCGACCAGGTGCCGGGCGCCGGTCTAGGATCCGGGGCATGACGACAGGGACGTTGATCACGGTTGCCCCCACCGGCGCGGAGTCGGCGAAGGCGGAGGTGCCGGCGCTGCCGGTGACGCTCGACGAGCTGCTGCTGACCGCCAAGGAGTGCGAGGCGCTCGGCGCCGCCGTGATCCACGTCCACATCCGCGACGACGACGCGCGGCCCACGCTCGACCAGGGGCGGCTGCGCGACACGGTGGCCGCGCTGCGGGAGAACACCGACCTGATCGTGCAGCTCTCCTCCGGCGGCGCGGTGACCGACCCGGAGTCCGCCCGGCTGGCGGTGCTGGATGCCGGGCCGGACATGGCGTCCTGCACCATGGGCACTGTCAACTTCGGCGACGACGTGTTCCTCAACCGGTGGGAGTTCATCGTCGACCTGCACACCCGCATGCAAGAGCGGGGCGTCGTCCCCGAGTACGAGATCTTCGACCTCGGTCACCTCACCGCGTTGCAGCGGCTGCTCGGCAAGTACGGCCTGCCGCACGGCGGGCACGTGCACGTCGACTTCGTGATGGGGGTGCCGGGCGGCATGCCGGGCACCACGGCGACTCTCGTGGCGGCCCAGCAGATGCTGCGTGACCTGCCCGAGGGCACGACGTTCTCGGCCACCGGCATCGGGCGCAGCACCATCCCGGTGATGCTCGCCTCGCTGTCGACCGGCGGTCACCTGCGCGTCGGCATGGAGGACACGGTCACGTACGCCAAGGGGCGTCCGGTGGAGTCCAACATGCAGCTCGTCGCGCGGGCGGTCGGCTTCGCCCAGCTCGCCCAGCGTCCTCCGCTGACCACTGCCGAGGCCCGTACGCTGCTCGGCCTCCCGGCCGTCGCCCGGTAAGCGGCGTACCCAGCAGCGACCCCGTACCGCCCCGGTCGACGTCGCAGGTCACCCCGCCGCCGACCGGGTCCGTCCCCTCGGTACGGTCCATACCGTGGGAAAAACGTACGAGGGCGGCGTGCCGCTCGCCGAGGTGGTCCGGTCCGGCTTCGTGGAGGGCGTCCACCGGGGTTCCGTGGTGGTGCTCGACGCCGCCGGTGAGCCGGTCGCCGGGGCCGGCGACGTCACCTCGCCGATCTTCCCGCGCTCGTCGAACAAGCCGATGCAGGCGATCGGGATGCTCCGGGCCGGGTTGCCGCTGACCGACCCGGCCGACATCGCGCTGGTCGCGGCGAGCCACGCGGGCGAGGAGTTCCACGTCGAGCGGGTGACCGCGCTGCTGCGCGACGCCGGCCTGACCGAGGACGCGTTGCACTGCCCGCCGGACCTGCCGTTCGGCGAGGCCGCCCGGGAGGCGGTGCTGCGGGCCGGCGGCGGCCCGGCCCGGGTGCTGATGAACTGCTCCGGCAAGCACGCCGGCATGGTGCGAACCTGCCTGGCCGCCGGCTGGCCACTGGACGGCTACTGGCGGCCCGAGCACCCGCTCCAGCAGTGCCTGACCACGACGATCGAGGAGATCACCGGTGAGCGGGCGGCGGCGGTCGGCGTGGACGGCTGCGGCGCGCCGGTGCTGGCCGTCTCGCTGACCGGGCTGGCGCGGGCGTTCCTGCGGCTGGTCGACGCCGAGCCCGGCACCGTCGAGCGGACCGTGGCGGACGCGATGCGGACGTACCCGGAACTGGTCGGCGGCACCCAGGCGGAGGACACCCGGCTGATGCGCGGCGTACCCGGCCTGCTCGCCAAGATCGGCGCGGAGGGCGTGATCGCGGCGGCGATCCCGGACGTCGGCGCCGTGGCCCTGAAGATCGACGACGGTGCCGCGAGAGCCCGCACACCCGTCCTGGCGTCCGCGCTGTCCCGCCTGAACGTGCGCGCCCCCATCCTCGTCGAGTACGCCGAGCCACCCCTGCTCGGCGGCGGCCTCCCGGTGGGTTCCATCCGCC
>NZ_WBKS01000072.1:0-29439 GCF_008868145.1 Micromonospora sp. AMSO1212t | reverse complement strand
GCGCCGGCCCCGTCCCCGGCCCGTCGGCGCGGCCTGCGGGCGACCGCCCTCGTCGCCGCCTCAGTGCTCGCCGCCGGCCTGCTGGGCGTCGTGGTCGCCGGTGGCGGCACGGCCACCGCCGGCGCCGTCGGCGCGGGCAGCTACACCGAGACGCGGCCGGCCGGCGCCCTGCTGCCCAAGGGCTGCGGCGCGATCAGCACCAACCCGCGCGTCTTCACCACCGCCGACGCGCCCGCCGGCGCCATCCCCACCAACGACTGGTGGTCGTCGCTGATCTGGAAGCGCAACAACTGCACGGGCAGCGAGGTCCTGCACGCCCACCCGCTGGCGGCCAAGGCCGAGAACAACGGGCTCGGGCTGTCGTACACCACCACGCCGGCGATCAGCGGCACCGCGACCGGCGTCGGCGAGTTCCACTACCCGTACACCGAGGACGTCCGCGTCGGCATGCCCGGACTGTCCGCGCCGGTGGTCAAGGCCGCCGGGTGGACCGACTGGACGGTCACCGCCGACTGGAGCGACGGCAGCCGCACCATGCGTGCCACCATCGGCCACGGCCTGCCGTTCAGCTACTACACGGTCAGCGGCGGCACCGCGCAGCTCACCACCGCCGGGACGCCCACCGTCTGGCGCAACTCCGGCGCCACCATCGGCTTCACCGTCCGCGGCCACGACTACGTCGCGTACGCACCGACCGGCGCGACCTGGACCGTCAACGGCACCGGCATCAGCTCGACGCTGGCCGGCAAGGGGTACTTCTCGGTCGCGGCGCTGCCCGGCGGCGGCGACCGGGCCGCCCTGGCCGACACCTACGCCCGGTACGCCCACGCCCACGTCACCGGCACCCGGATGAGCTACACCTACGACCCGTCCGCCGGCACGGTGCGCACCACGTACGCGTTCACCACCACGCCCCGCGAGGGCAGCGAGACGAAGACCGTGGTGGCCCTCTACCCGCACCAGTGGCGCAGCCTCACCGGCGCCACCCCGATCTCCCCGACGTACGTCTCCGCGCGCGGCGCCATGCGGGTGCTCACCGGCGTGCCGTCGTTCACCACCACGATGCGCTTCACCGGCGTGCTGCCCGAGGTGCCCGCCGTCGGAGACTCCAGCGGCGCGGACCTGTCCACCGTCACCGGCTACCTGAACGCCGAGCAGGGCAACCCGGAGGGCCTCAGCGGGCCGGACACCTACTGGGCCGGCAAGGGACTCGGCCGGGCCGCCCGCCTCGCTGAGATCGCCGACCAGCTCGGGCAGACCTCGGTCCGCGACGCGGCGCTGAACGCGATGCGGAACCGGCTGACCAACTGGCTCACCGCCGGCTCCGGCGAGGCCGGCCAGCTGTTCTACTACGACCGCAACTGGGGCACGCTGATCGGCTACCCGGCGTCGTACGGCGCCGACGAGGACCTCAACGACCACCACTTCCACTACGGCTACTTCATCGCCGCCGCCGCCACGCTGGCCAAGTTCGACCCGGGCTGGGCCGACGACAGCCGCTACGGCGGCATGGTCGACCTGCTCATCCGCGACGCCAACAACTACGACCGCGCCGACAGCCGCTTCCCCTACCTGCGGGACTTCGACATCTACGCCGGGCACGACTGGGCCTCCGGCCTGGCGCCGTTCTTCGCCGGCAACAACCAGGAGTCCTCCTCGGAGGGGATGAACTTCGCCAACGCGCTGATCCAGTGGGGCCAGGCCACCGGCGACACCGCCGTCCGCGACGCCGGGGTCTACCTGTGGACCACCCAGTCCGCGGCCATCTCCGAGTACTGGTTCGACGTGTACGACCAGAACTTCCCGGCCGCGTTCGGGCACAAGACGGTCGGCATGGTGTGGGGCGACGGCGGGTCGTACTCGACCTGGTTCTCCGCGGCCCCGGAGATGATCCAGGGCATCAACATGCTGCCGATCACCGGCGGTCACCTCTACCTGGGCGACTTCCCGGAGTACGTCAAGGCCAACTACGCCGAGCTGGTCACCAACAAGGGCGGCCCGCCGACGGTGTGGCAGGACATCGTCTGGGAGTTCCTGGCGCTCGGCGACGGCGAGCAGGCGCTGCGCAACTTCCGGGCCAACAGCGGATTCACCAGCGAGGAGGGCGAGAGCAAGGCGCACACGTTCCACTGGATCCGCAACCTGGCCGCGCTCGGCACCGTCGACACCACAGTCACCGCGAACCACCCGCTGGCGAAGGTGTTCGTCAAGAACGGCGCCCGCACCTACGTGGCGTCGAACATCACGGCCCGGCCGCTGACGGTCACGTTCTCCAACGGCGTCACGCTCGCCGTGCCGGCCGGGAAGACGGCGACCTCCGGGGCGTACACGTGGAGCGGCGGCAACGCCACCGGCGGCGGAACCGTACCGACCGGTCCCCCGCCCACCGTGACGCCCA
The DNA here is from genome assembly GCF_008868145.1 of Micromonospora sp. AMSO1212t. Lineage (NCBI taxonomy): Bacteria > Bacillati > Actinomycetota > Actinomycetes > Micromonosporales > Micromonosporaceae > Micromonospora > Micromonospora sp. AMSO1212t. The sequence goes on along the minus strand of NZ_WBKS01000072.1, from coordinate 27,041 downwards.
CCCCGACGCCGACCACCGCCAGCCCGACGCCGACCACCGCGAGCCCCGGTCCGACCAGTACGGGCACCCCGCTGAAGCCGGTCCGGTACCTGCGCTCCGGCGGCGGGCTGGACGGCACCGCCGGCACCTCCGGCACGGTGAACGTGGCGGCGGCGAACGGCAACCACGACGGCACGCCGACCAACCCGCAGGTGTTCACCGCCACCGGGCTGACCGGCACGTACACCGGCGGGGCGACCGCGTTCGACCTGGCCGTCGACGCGGGCACCGCGGTCGGCAACGGCGTGCAGATCCGGGTCTCCTACGACCTGACCGGCAACGGCAGCGTCGAGCGGGTGGAGACCTACCGGTACTTCGCCACCGATCCGGTCCCGGGTGCGGAGCGCTACCGGCAGACCCAGGGTCTGCTCTCGTCCACCGGCACGCTGGGCAACCTGTCCGGCGGCACGGTACGCGTCGAGGTGTGGAACGCCATCGGCGGCGCGCCCACGATCCTCGGCGTCGGCAACAGCTCCACTGTCACCCTGCCGTACGGCTCCTGACCCGAAATTACGGCGCCCCGGCCCCAGTGGCCGGGGCGCCGGTTCGCGGCCGGGTCACGGCCAGCGGGTGGCGGTGGTCTCGAACAGCTCGCTGTCGCTCGCCACCGGGATGACGCAGAGCAGGTGCCCGCCCGGCGCGCGCAGCACGTGGCAGTCGAGCCAGCGGGAGACGGGCGTGGCGCCCAGTGCGCAGAGCCGCTCGACCTCGGCGGCCACGTCGTCGGTCTCGATGTCGAGGTGGTAGCGGGGCGCGTCGTCGACCGACTGCACGGCGGTGACCAGCCCGGGCATCACGTCGGCCAGGCCGGTGAACTCCGGTTCGGCCGGCTCGGTGCGCAGTTCCGCGCCGAGCGCGGCGGACCAGAACGCGGCCGCCTCCCCCGCCTCGTCCCGCGGCGCGTCGATGATCAGGGCGTACAACCGCGATCGATGCATCGCCCGAGCCTAGCCAGGACCGCCCTCACCGGCAGCCCGGCCCGGTCAGGCGGTCACGTGCGCGCTGTCGCCCGCCGTCGCGGCGAAGGACGTGCCGCTGACCATCCGCGCGGCGTCGGAGGCGAGGAACACCACCAGCGGCGCGACGTCCTCCGGCTCCACCCACGGCACGCCCAGCGGTGTCTTCGACCGCAGCGCCGCCACCGCCGCCTGCTCCACCTGGGCCAGGTCACCGGAGGCCGGCTTCCCCGCCTCGACGAGCGCCTGCACGTAGCGGTCCCGGTGCCGGGTCAGCGCGGTGTCGACCAGGCCCGGGATCACCGCGTTCACCGTCACGCCGTGCGGCCCGAGTTCCAGCGCGGCGGACTTGACCAGGCCGATGAGTCCCCACTTGGACGCCGAGTACGCGGACCCGTTCGTGGTGCCGTGCTGCCCCTGGGTGGACGACGTGACCACGATCCGGCCGCCGCCGCGGCGTACCAGCAGCGGTGCGAAGACCCGCAGCACGTTGGCGGCGCCGGTGAGGTTCACGTCGATCTGGTCGTGCCAGTGCTGGTCGGTCATCTCCAGCAGCGGCGCGAACGCCTGGATGCCGGCGTTGGCGAACAGCACGTCCACGCCGCCGTGCTCCCGTTGCACCGCCTCGGCCACCGCGCGTACCGCGCCGATGTCGCGCTGGTCGGCCACGTGCGCCGACCAGCGGGCACCCGCCGCCGTCACCCGCCGGCCGGTCTCGGCCAGGTCCTCCGGCGTGGCGGGCGGGAGGTCCAGGATCGGGCTGACCGGTCCGGCGGCGTCCATCCCGGCCACGTCCGCGCCGGCCTCGGCCAGCGCCACCGCCGCGGCCCGGCCGATCCCCCGCGCGGCGCCGGTGACCACAGCGACCCGCCCCGACAACGTCCCGGCCGACATCGTTCCCCCTCCGCGGGCACCGTCCGTGACGCCCTCTTCGCACGGTATGCCCGCCGGGCCGTCCCGTGCCGGGGTTCGCCCGGTCAGGCCCCGAGCCGGGGTTCGCCGGTCAGGCTCCGAGCCGCGCCCGCAACCACGCCGGGTCGGGATTGACCACCGCCCCGTCCGGCAGCACCACCGTGGGGACCGTCTCGTCGCCGCCGGTCACCGCCCGGACGGCGGCGGCGGCCTCCGGGTCGCGCCAGATGTCCACCCAGTACGCGCGTCGGGCCCGCCCGCCCAGCCGGAGACGCAGCCGCAGGCAGTACGTGCAGCCGGGCCGCCAGTAGATGACCGGCCGGCCGTCGTCCGCGCTGCGCAGACGCGCCTGCGCCGAGGTCAGCGACCGGGGGAAGGCCAGCGGCGAGAAGAGCGCCGCCACCGCGGCGAACGCGAGGAAGCCCACCACCGACGACACCCGCGTGTCCTGGCCGGCGCCCACCGCCACGCCGACGACCAGCATCAGCGCGGCCAGCCGCCAGCTGCGCATCACGCGGTCACCTCAGCCAGCAGCTCCAGCAGGTGCCGGTACGGCTGCCCGGTGGCCCGTGCCAACCCGATCTCGCAGGTGCGGTTCACCGAGGCGTACCCGTCGAAGGGCCGGGCCGTGACGGCGGCGGCCTCGGCCCGGGCGGCCGACGCGGTCAGCTCCGGGTGCAGCAGCCCTCGGTCACCGGCGAAGCCACAGCACTGCCAGCCCTCCGGGACCACCACCTCGTCGGCGACCGCGCGGGCCACTGTGAGCAGCGCGTCGTCCAGGCCGAGCCGGACCGACGAGCAGGTCGGGTGCAGCGCGAGCGAACCGATCCGGCGGCGCACGGTCAGCCGGGGCAGCAACGTGCCGGCGGTGTACGCGACCGCGTCGACGACCCGCAGGTCCCCGGCGCCGTCGAGCAGCCGCTCGAAGCCCTCGGTGCAGGACGCGGCGTCGCTGACCACCGGCAGCGCGCCGTCACGGCTGGCCGCGCGCAGCACCGGCGGGACGCGGTCACGCACCGCCCGGTAGCCGTCGGTGAGGCCCTTCGACGACCAGGGGGTGCCGCAGCACAGGTCGCCGATGCCGTCCGGCACGAGCAGGCGTACGCCGGCCCGCTCGGCGAGCGTGAGCAGCGCGGCGGCCACGCCCGTGCCGCCCCGCGCCGGGGCGAACAGCGTGCCCAGGCAGGACGGGACGAACACCGCGTCCGGGTCGGCGGCCGGGTGGGGGCGGCGCGGGGTGCCGCCGCGCGGCAGGTCCCGCTGCCACTGCGGTACCCGGTCGGCGCCGAGCACCGCGCGGGCGGCCCGGGTGGCGGCCTCGGGCAGCGCGGGCGGCAGCGCCCCGGCCAGGTCGAGCCCGCGGGCCATGCCCCGGGTGGTGGCGCTCCAGCGGCGGGCCGCGCCGCGCCAGGCGGTCCCCGCCGCCCGGCCGTGCTCCTGCGCGCGCAGCCGCTTGACCAGGTCGCCAGTGTTGATCAACACCGGGCAGGCGGTGGCGCACATGCCGTCGACCGCGCAGGTCTGCACCGCGTCGTAGTCGTAGTCGTCCGTCAGCTCCCGGACCAGCGCGGTGTCACCGGCGGCCTGCGCGACGGCGATCTCCCGGCGCAGCACGATGCGTTGCCGGGGCGTGGTGGTGAGGTCGCGGCTGGGGCAGACCGGCTCGCAGTAGCCGCACTCGACGCAGCGGTCCACCTCCTCCTCCACCGTCGGCACGGTCTTGAGGTGCCGCATGTGGATCTCCGGGTCGTCGCTGAGCAGCACACCCGGGTTGAGCACACCGTCGGGGTCGCAGAGCGTCTTCAGCTCGCGCATCACCTCGTACAGCTCGTCGCCGAACTGGCGGCGCACGTACGGGGCCATCACCCGGCCGGTGCCGTGCTCGGCCTTGAGCGTGCCGCCGTGGCCGAGCACCAGGTCGACCATCTCCTCGGTGAAGTCGGCGTAGCGCGCCGGGGCCTCGCCGCCGTCGAAGCGCTCGTTGAGCATGAAGTGCAGGTTGCCGTCCTTGGCGTGGCCGAAGATGACGCTGTCGGCGTACCGGTGCCGGTCGAACAGGCCGGCGAGCGCCGCGCACGTGCCGGCCAGCGCCTCGACCGGCACGGCGATGTCCTCCAGCAGCGCCGTGGTGCCGGACGGGCGGGCGCCGGCCACCGCCGCGTACAGGCCCTTGCGGATGTGCCACAGCGCGGCGCGGGCGGCGGGCTCGCCGCTGAGCCGGGCCGGTGCGCTCAACGGCAGGCCGGCCAGCACCGGCCCGGCGCCGCCGACCCGGTCCGCGAGCGCCTCCGGGTCGGACTCCTGCCACTCGGCGAGCAGCGCGGCGTGCCCGCGCACGGCCAGGCCGCGCAGCGCGGCGTCCGCCTTCGGGTCACGCTGGGCCACCCGCAGGGCTGCGGCGTCGAGCAACTCGACCGCCGCCGGCCCGGCGGCCACCAGCGCCGGCATGGCGGCCATCGCCGCGCCCAGGGAGTCGAAGACCAGCAGGCCCGTCGCGGCGTGCCGGTGCACGGGTACGGTGCGGAACGTCGCCGAGGCGACGAACGCGAGCGTGCCCTCGCTGCCCACCACGAGCCGGGTGAGCAGGCCGGCCGGGTCGTCGTGGTCGAGGAACGCGTTCACGCCGTAGCCCATGGTGTTCTTCATGGCGTACTGGGCGCGGATGCGGCGCACCGACTCGGGGTTGCCGCGTACCCGGTCGCGCAGCCGCAGCAGCCCGGCGTGCAGCTCCGGTTCGGCGGCGCGCAGCCGGGCGTCGGCGTCCGGGGCGCCGGTGTCCAGCACGGTGCCGCTGGGCAGGGCGAGGACCAGCGACTCCAGCGTCCGGTACGTGTTGAACTCGGTTCCGCAGGTCATGCCGCTGGAGTTGTTGGCGACCACGCCGCCGACCGTGCAGGCGGACTCGCTGGCCGGGTCGGGACCGAGCTTGCGGCCGTACGGCGCGAGCCGCGCGTTGACCTGCCGCAGCACCACCCCCGGCTGCACCCGTACCCGCCGCCCGTCGTCGAGCACCGTGAGGTCGCGGAAGTGCCGCCGCACGTCGACCAGCAGCCGGTCGGTGACCGCCTGGCCGCTGAGGCTGGTGCCGCCGGAGCGGAACGTCAGCGCGGTGCCGGTGCGGCGGCCGTAGGCCAGCAGCGCGGCGACCTGACCGGCGTCGGACGGTGTGACCACCGCGCCGGGGTGCAGCAGGTAGTGCGAGGCGTCGTGGGCCATCCGCAGCCGGTCCGCGGCCCGGGTCGCCACGCCGCCGGGCACCACCGACTCCAGCCCGGCCCGCGCGGACGCGCTCAGCTTCGTCATGATCACCGCACCTCCCCCGGCCCACAGTAGTCACGCACGCCGGGGCTCAGTCCGCGGTGATCCGGTCCAGCACCCGCCGCTGGAACGCGCGGGCAGCCGGACCGGACGGCGGCGTACCGCCCCGGCGGGCCTCGATCGAGGCTCGGATCAGCGCGGCGTCCGGGTCGTCGGCGGCGATCCGCAGCCCGGCGTCGACCTTGCCCAGCCAGACACCGTCGCGGTAGCGCACCAGCGTCCGGCAGGCCCCGAGCACCGCGTCCTCCGCACCGGGGGCCGGTTCGTCACCGGGCGGCGTGGGCAGCGCCAGCCACCAGCGCAGCGCGTCGGCCAGCAGCGCCCGCAGCGCCTCGGGTGACGGGTCGGCGAACACGTCGGCGGCGGGCGGGCCGAGCAGCGTCCGGCCGGACTGGCGCAGGATGCTGCGGTCCAGCGCGTACCAGAACCGTCCGTCGGCGGCGGGCCGGTCGGCCGGGTCGTAGGTGGCCCGGAACGGCATGGTCGCGCCGGTGTTCAGCTCGACCTCGAAGCCCGGCTCGGGGGTGCCGCAGGCGGCCACGTCGCGGCGGTAGACGACGAGTTCCAGACCGCGCGCCGGGCAGGGCAGCGACTCGTGCCGCAACCGGTCCACGAGCGTCCGCTTCGCCGTCTCCGGCAGCGGCCCGGCGACCAGCAGCGCCACGTCCACGTCGCTGCGCCCCGGCTGGTACGCGCCCAGCCCGACCGACCCGGCCGCGTACGCGCCGACGAGGTCGTCACCGAGCACGTCCCGGGATCGGCGGACCAGTTCGGCCAGGTAGTCGCGGATGTCGTCGCGCATTCCGGCATCCTGCCCCGGCCCGGTCGCGGTCAGTCCGCCGGGTCGGGACAGCACACGGTCAGCGCGCCCGGAACCACCTTGACCTTGAGCCGTTTCGCCTTGCCCCGGGCGCCGCCGTCCAGCTCGTACGTCTTCGGCGCGTCGAACCGCACCTTGATCTTGCGGCCCCGGGTGATCCGGACGAACGGCGACTCGTCGGAGCGCCCGGCGGCCATCCGGCCCAGCGTGCGCGCCCAGTCCACGGCGCCGCTGGCGGTGGACACGCCGACCTCCAGCGCCCCGTCGTCGGGGCGGGCGTCGTCGAAGGCCGGGATGCCGCCGGTGATGGTGCCGACGTTGCCGAACAGCACGCAGCTCGCCTCGTCGTCGAACCAGTCGGCGCCGTCGACCCGGATCCGGGTCCGCACGCACTCGCCGCGTACGTGCCGCAGCCCGGTCCAGACGTACGCGATCCGGCCGAACCGGCCCTTGAGCTGCCGGTCCGCGTCGCGGATCAGGTCGCCGTCGAACCCGGCGCCCGCCATCACCGCGAAGTGCTCCCCGTTGATCCGGCCCAGGTCCAGTTCGCGCCGGCGGCCGTGCAGCGCGATCCGTACCGCCTCGGGCAGGTCGACCGGGATGCCGAGGTTCACCGCGAACAGGTTGGCGGTGCCGGCGGGCAGGATGCCCATCGGCACGCCGCTGCCGGCCAGCGCGTCGGCGCACCGCTGCACCATGCCGTCGCCGCCCCACACCAGCACCAGCTCGGCGCCGGAGTCCAGCGCCGCACGGACCCGCTTGGGTGCCTTGCGGCTCTTGGGCACCTCGTACCAGAGCAGCCGCCCGACCCCGGCGGCCACGAGCCGGGAGCGCAGCTCGTCGAGCCCACCCCCGAACGTCTTCTTCCGGTGGGCGACGACAGCGACCACACCGGCCGGGGGCGCGGCGGGAGCGGGGGCGATGTCCGGGCGTTCGGCAGTGCGCGTGTCCATGGCCCGGCTGGTACCCGGACACCGCGGATCCCACGCCTGCGCCCGGCGCGACGCGCCCGATTCGGATCAACGGCGTACTGTGCCCGGGCCGACACGTTCGGTACAGTGCGGGGCGTCGATCCGTGCCGCCGGGCACGGTTCCGAAGGGTGCGGGATGTCGGTACGGACGGGGTTGGTGGCGCGCGGCACGCTGCGCCTCGGCCTGCTGCTCGGCGCCGTGGCCGTCGTCTGGGGCGCCCACGAGGCCGCATCCGGCTCGGCCGCCCACGCCGCCGAACGGGAGCCGTCCGGTCCGCTCACCGCCACCGTCGGGGTGCTCACCCACACGCTCGGGACGGTGCTCGGCCTGCCCGTGTCCGGAACCGACGACGGCGACGCGGCCCCTTCCGGGCCCGGCGACGCCGCGGCGTCGCCGGGCCGCCCACACACCCCGCCGGTCGTCGAGGCGGTGGTGACGCCGGTCCAGGACCGTGTGCTCACGCCCGTCACGGACGGCCTGCGTCCGGTCACCGACCCGCTGCGCGACCACCTGCTCGCGCCCGTCGCCGACGGTCTGCGCCCGGTTACCGACCCGGTGACGGTGGGCGTGCTCGACCCGGTGGCGGACCTGCTGTCCCCGGTCGTGGAACCGTTGCGCCCAATCCTCGGCCCGGCCTGGCGGGGCCTGGAACCGGTGCTCGACCCGCTCAGCCCGGTGACCGATCTGCTCGATCCGCCGGCCACGCCGGACCCCGGATCGCCGGCGCCCGGCGAGCCCGTGCCCGAGCCGTCCGATCCGGTCGTCCCGGTCGTTCCGGCCGACCCGGCCGCGACGCCGGCTCCGGCTCCCGGGCGTGCGCACGACGCGCCGCCCCGCGCGGCCGGGCCGGTCCTCGCCGCACCGGCGGCGCGCACCCTCACCGCCGTCGGCACGCGGTGGGTGGACCCCGTACGCAGCCGGGCACCGGCTGCCGTCGGCCCGGCGGCGCACGTCACCACCAGGCCCGCACTGCCGCTGCCGCTCGACGGCGTCACCCACGGCGGCGGCGCCGTGCACAGCGAGCCGGCCGACGCGGACGCGAACCGCTGGCGGCTGCCGGCGCTCACCCACGGCTACGCGCGACCGGCGGCCGACCCGCTGCCGCCGTCCCGCACGTCGCGCCCCGGCACCAGACCTGCCTGAGCGGACTCCACAGGCACCACCTCCGATCCGGAGCACGGGCGTGCCGCCCGACTGCCGCAAGCCGCGGCGGCGCCGCCGACCGTCGTCCGGCGCCCGCAACCGACCCGATAACGCCTGGAAAACAGGAGTTCGTTCATGAGCACAGCTCTGCCCGTCGTCCGCGCCCGGTGGTGCGACATCGGCCGGATCGCCGATCTCGTCGCCGAGGCCCTCGCGCCCACCGCGCTGGCCGCCTGGCTCGTCCCCGACACGTCCCGCCGCCTGCCGGTCCTCGCCGCCGTGGCGCGGATCTGGACCGAACACGCGTTGCTGTTCGGCGACGCGTTCCTGCTGCCCGACGGCAGCGCCACCACCGTGTGGTTCCACCGCTACCGCCCGATCCCCTCCCCCCACCGGTACGCCGACCGGCTCGCCGGCGCCGCCGGGCCGGACGAGGACCGGTTCCGCCGCCTCGGCGCGGAACTGGCGGCACGCCGCCCGGCCGAGCCGCACAACCATCTGGCGCTGCTGGCCGCACCCCGGGGCGGCGCGACGCAGGCGCTGTCCGCGGCGCAGTGCCGGATGGACACGTTGAGCCTGCCCACGTACGCGCACCCGTGCGCCGGTGCGCAGGAGGAGGAGCTGCTGCGGCGGCTCGGCTACGCCGAACAGGAGACGTTCGCCGCCCCGGACGGCACGCCGGTGCGGGCGTTGTGGCGGTCGGCGCCGTTCCACGCGGGCGGCAACGACAGGTGGCGGACCCGCCGGGCCGCCCGCCGGGAACGCGACCACCGGGCCGTCGGCTGGGCGGCGCGCTGACCGGGTGAGCCCTCCGGGCCGGGGCGGCAGCCGTCCGCCCCGGCCCGGACCCGCGCCACACCGTCCGGGTTCGTCGGCCGGTGCCATCGGCGCAGCTCGGTTAGCCTGCGAGCCGGGCACGACTCAGCCGAGCAGTCGGAGGTAACGCGTGCGGAACAGCGGATCCACCCCGGAACCGGGCGGCGCGGCCCAGGTGCGCCCCAGGCGCAAGCGGCGGCGTCTGCTGGTCGTCCTCGCGGTCTGCACGCTGCTGGCCGGCTGCGGGCTGGTCGCCGGCGGCTACTACTTCGACAGCGTGCCGACGCCCAGCGACCTGAAGCTGCCCGAGTCCACCACCGTCTACTACGCCGACGGGCGCACGCCGATGGCGAAGCTGGGCGCGCAGAACCGCACGATCGTGCCGTACGACCAGATGAACGACTCGGCGAAGCAGGCGATCGTGGCGGCCGAGGACCGTACGTTCTGGACGAACCAGGGCATCGACTTCAAGGGCGTGCTGCGTGCGGCCTGGGCCAACGTGAGCGGCGGGCAGCGGCAGGGCGCGTCCACGCTCACCCAGCAGTACGCGCGCATCGCCGCGGACCTGCGCGGGGTCACCTACTCCCGCAAGCTGCGCGAGGCGGTGATCGCGTGGAAGCTCGACGACGCGTACTCCAAGGAGGAGATCCTCGGTTTCTACCTGAACACCGTGCCGTTCGGGCGGGGCGCGTACGGCATCGAGGCGGCCGCGCAGACGTACTTCGGCAAGACGGTACGCCGGGACGCGCCCGCCGCGCGGCAGCTCACGCCGGCCGAGGCGATGGTGCTCTGCGCGATGGTGAAGCAGCCGGAGGCGGACCCGGCCGACCCCGAGGGCTCGCCCGGCTACGACCCGCGCCGCAACGCGCTTGCTCGGCAGAACTCGATCGACAGGTGGAACTACATCCGCGACGGCATGGTCAAGCTCGGCTACCTGACGCCGCAGCAGGCGGCGGATCTCGCGTACCCGGACACGGTCCGGCCGATCGACAAGGACGCGGGCCGGTCCGACCTGGACCGGCCGACCGGCCTGGTGGTCAACCACGTGCTCGCCGAGCTGCGCCAGACCGAGCCGTTCCGCGGCAAGCCCGACGAGGTGATCCGCGACGGCGGCTACCGGATCGTCACCACCGTCGACAAGCGCGTGCAGGACGCGGCCGAGGCGGCGGCGGACATCCGCCGCGACACCGCGCCGCAGGCGGTACGCGGCCAGCCGCGCAACTGGCAGGCGGCGCTGGTGGCGGTGGAGCCGGGCACCGGCCGGGTGCTCGGCTACTACGGCGGCGACAAGGGCTCGGGCGCGGACTACGCCGGCTGGTACTACGACGAGAACGGCGAGACCCGCGGGTTCGGCCAGCATCCGCCGGGGTCGTCGTTCAAGGTGTACGACCTGGCCGCGGCCGTACGCGACGGGATCTCGGTGAAGCAGCGGTTCGACTCGCCGGACACCAAGGAGTTCCCCGCCTCGGGGCGCACCAGGGGGAGCTCGGCCGGGCCGATCCGCAACGCCGAGCGCGCGTCCTGCCAGCCGGACTGCGCGCTCTGGGAGGCCACCGTCGCCTCGCTGAACGTGACCTACTTCGAGCTGACCGAGAAGCTGGGCACCGACAAGGTGATCGAGATGGCCCGGCAGGCGGGCGTGGAGTCGATGTGGGAGACGGTCCGGGGCAATCCTCGGCCGCAGCGCGTCGACCTGCGCAGCGATCCGGCTGACGAGGTGGCGAAGCGGTTCTCCACCGAGGTCGGGATCGGGCAGTACGGGATCACCGTGCAGGACCACGCGAACGGGATGGCGACGTTCGCGGCCGGCGGCAAGCGTGCCGACGCGCACTTCGTCCGGTCGGTGACCAAGGACGACGAGGAGGTGTGGGCCGAGCAGCTGCGGACGACGGACCTGGGCCTGGACCGGGAGGCGACCGACCAGCTCGACTGGACGCTGCGCCGGGTGCGGGCCGCCGAGCTGGGCAACGGCTGGGACTCCGCCGGCAAGACCGGCACGTGGCAGGCCGGTCAGAGCACCACGCAGAACGTGCACACCTGGATGGTCGGCTGGACCGGCGCGCTCGCCTCGGCGGTCTGGCTGGGCACCACCGACGGCAAGCCGCTGCGGACGAGGGGCGGCAGCTACGAGGTGTACGGCTCGACCGGCGCCGCGCCGATCTGGCGGCAGTTCATGACCCGGGCCACCGCGGCGATGAAGCTCGACCCGGGCAAGTACCGCTTCGGCGAGCCGAAGTTCCCCGGCGAGACGCCGGAGCCGACCCGGTCGGCGCCACCGCCGCCGACCACCGCCGCGCCGACGCCGTCGCAGACGCCGAGCCCGAGCCCTTCCTCGTCGAGCCCGAGCCCGGGCCCGACCGGTCGGCCGACGTCGCGGCCGACGCTGACGCCGTCGCTGCCACCGCTGCCCACCGTGTCACCGACGCGTACCCGCGGCCCGCGCTGACCCGGCCGGGTGGCGGCCGAGCCGCCGCCCGGTCGCGCGCACGGCGACCTCGCGTCTATGCGCGCCATTCGCGCACAGCGGCAACGTCCGCAATTTGCACCGGCGTCCATCCACCACCGACGATATTCGCCCTGATCAGGGCCTATTGAAGATCATGGTTGCCTGAATCGACGCGTGCGGCGACACGCCCGACTGTCAGTCGTTGCCCAGGTCACCCATTGCTCCGGGCTCGGGAGACGTGTGATTGTGCACCAGCGAGCCGCCGACCCCCGGCGAATCGCGACGGTCGATCTGTCGACCCGGAGCCACGCCGGCAGCTCCGGTGACCGGCCGTCACCCTGCCTCGCACCACCGCGCCGCCCGTCCTCACCGGGCTCCGTGCGGCGCGCCTGTAGAACAGGAGCAATCCCCTGTGAAACTCTCACCTCGCCTCGCCGCGCTCACCGGCGCAGCTGCGGCCGGCCTGCTCGCCGCAGGCACCGCCGCCGCCGTGCAGGCCGCGCCACCCGGACCCGCCTCCCCCAACCCGGCGCAGGCCCGCGCGACCGCCGCCGACTCGGCCCGCGCGCTGGTCGCGAACCGCCCCGCCTACCTGCAGGCCGGCTCCGACGACGCGTTCGTCCAGAAGCCGGTCATCTCCTCCGAGGGCACCCAGTACGTGCCCTACGAGCGCACCTACAAGGGCCTGCCGGTGGTCGGCGGCGACTTCGTGCTCGCCACGGACCCGGCCGGCAACCTGAAGTACGCCTCGGTCGCCCAGCAGCGGCCCATCGGCGCCCTCGCAACCACGCCCGCGCTGACTCCGGCCGCCGCCGCGAAGACGGCGCGCGCCCAGCTCAAGACCGTGAACGCGGTCGAGGGCACCACGCTCGTGGTCTACACGCTCGGCGCCGCACCGGCGCTGGCCTGGGAGACCACGGTACGTGGCACCAGCGCGGACGGTCCGAGCCGGCTCACCGTCGACGTCGACGCGCGCACCGGCGCGGTCCTGCGCAAGCAGGAGCACGTGGTGCGCGGCACCGGCACCGGCGCCTGGAACGGGCCCAGCCCGCTCACCCTCAACACCACCCAGTCGGGCTCCACGTACACCATGAAGGACCCGACGGTCACGAACCTGAGCTGCCAGGACGCGGCGAACAACACCACGTTCAGCGGCTCCGACGACGTGTGGGGCAACGGCACCGCCACGAACAAGGAGACCGGCTGCGTGGACGCGCTGTTCTCCGCGCAGACCGAGCACAAGATGCTCGCCCAGTGGCTGGGCCGCAACGGCGCCAACGGCAACGGCGGCTACTGGCCGATCCGGGTGGGCCTCAACGACCAGAACGCCTACTACGACGGCAGCCAGGTGCAGATCGGCAAGAACACCGCCGGTCAGTGGATCGGGTCGCTGGACGTGGTGGCGCACGAGATCGGCCACGGCATCGACGACAACACCCCCGGCGGCATCTCCGGCGGCGGCACGCAGGAGTTCGTGGCTGATACGTTCGGCGCGGCCACCGAGTGGTTCGCCAACGAGCCGTCCAGCTACGACGCGCCGGACTTCCTGGTCGGCGAGAAGATCAACCTGGTCGGCTCCGGCCCGATCCGCAACATGTACAACCCGTCGGCGCTCGGCGACCCGAACTGCTACTCCAGCAGCATCCCGTCGACCGAGGTGCACGCCGCGGCCGGGCCCGGCAACCACTGGTTCTACCTGCTGGCCAACGGCAGCAGCCCGACCAACGGGCAGCCGTCCAGCTCGACCTGCAACAGCAGCAGCGTGAGCGGCCTGGGCATCCAGAAGGCCATCAAGATCATGTACAACGCCATGCTGCTGAAGACGTCGTCCTCGTCCTACCTGAAGTACCGCGTCTGGACGTTGCAGGCGGCGAAGAACCTCTACCCGAGCAGCTGCACCGAGTTCAACGCGGTCAAGGCGGCCTGGGCCGCGGTCAGCGTACCGGCCCAGTCGGGTGAGCCGACGTGCGCCGGCGGCACCCCGACGCCCACGCCGACCGCCACCACCACCCCGCCGTCGGGCGGCTGCTCCGGCAACAAGCTCGCCAACCCCGGCTTCGAGTCGGGCAACGTGAGCTGGAGCGCCTCGTCCGGCGTCATCACCACCGACAGCAGCCAGGCCGCACACGGCGGCTCGTACAAGGCGTGGCTGAACGGGTACGGCTCGTCGCACACCGACACGCTCAGCCAGTCGGTGACGATCCCGGCCGGATGCCGGGCGACGTTGAGCTTCTGGCTGCACATCGACAGCGCGGAGTCGACCACCAGCACCGCGTACGACAAGCTCACCGTCAAGGCGGGCAGCACCACGCTGGCCACCTACTCCAACCTGAACAAGGCCACCGGCTACGTGCAGCGGTCCTTCGACATCTCGTCGCTGGCGGGCACCACGGCGACCATCTCGTTCAGCGGCGTGGAGGACAGCTCGTTGCAGACGTCCTTCGTCGTCGACGACACCGCGGTCACCCTGAGCTGACCGTGGCGTAGCGCGGCCGGTCGTCGTCCTCCCGGCGGCCGGCCGCCTCGTCGTGTCGGGCCGGTCCTGGCGTCGCGGTGTCGCGCCCGCCGTCGGGTCAGGCCGGGCGCCCGGCCCGGGACGCGGTGCCGCGGTCGCGGTGGATCCGCGCGGCCGCCTCGTGCATCGCGCGGCCGAACAGCTCGGCCTGGTCGCCCATGCTGCCGAGCCGGGCGGCGAGGGCGTCGGCGTCGGCCCGCGCCGACGCGCTGACCTGGGCGTCCAGCTCGGACAGCGCGGCGTTGGCAGCGGTGACGAGGTGTCCGCAGAGGACCTCGAAGGGCTCGCCGGCCAGCTCCGGGTCGATCGTCACGGAATCCAGCCGGCCACCCTGGACTGCGACCGCGCGGACCCGGCCGCCGGCGGCCGCGCCCTCGGCGCGCAGCAGGTCGCCCGGCTCGCCGTCGGCGTGGGCCGAGGCCCGGGAGCGCATCGCGGTGAGCGCCTGCTGCGTACGGGTCAGCAGCTCGTCGAGGCTCGCGGCCGCCGAGAACGGGTCGTTGGTCATATCCGCACTTTCTTCACGTCTTAGCCGAGCATCGTGACCCTAGCAACCGGCTCCGACGAATCGCGGTCACCGGCCGCTGCGGTCCGCGTCTCGGCGCCGCGAGCAGGGCGGACGCCGACGGCGCGGCGTGTCGCGGACGGCCGAGCGCCCGGCCGGACGGGCCGGCCGGGCGCTCGAGGGCCGCTCAGCGCAGGTGCAGCCGCTGACCGGGGAAGATCAGCCCGGGGTCGTCGCCGACCACTGCCCGGTTGCGCTCGTGCAGGGCACGCCAGCCGCCGTCGACGCGCTGCGCCACGGCGATCTCCGACAGCGTGTCCCCGCGCCGGACCACGTACGTCCCGGCGCCGGGAGCGGGCTGCGGCGCGGCCTTCGTCGCGGGCCGCTCCGGCGCGGCCCCGCGCGTGGCCGCCCGCTTCGGGGCGGCCTCGCGCGGGGCGGCCTTCGTGGTGGCCCGCTCGCCGGCCGCGGCCGACCCGGAGCTTGCCGAGCCGCCCTTCCTGCCGCAGACCGGCCACGCGCCGATGCCCTGACCGCGCAGCACCCTCTCGGCGACGGCGATCTGCTCGGACCGGCTGGCCAGGTCGGCGCGGGCGGCGTACTTCTGCCCGCCGTAGCCGTTCCAGGTGGCACGGGAGAACTGCAGCCCGCCGTAGTAGCCGTTACCAGTGTTGATCTTCCAGTTGCCGCCTGACTCGCAGCGCGCGACCGCGTCCCAGTTGACGCCCGCGCTGGCCGGAGCGGCCGGGCCGAACAGGGCCGCGGCACCGACGGCGGCGCCGGCCAGAACCGCCCCGAGAGCGGCACGGCGGCTTCGGGTCGAGTATTCAGTTGCCATGTGGATTCCTCCACGCCGACGAGGTGAGCTGTCGGGTTCGGGCCGAGGAGCCCGGCCGCCGGTGGCGGCTTCACCCCGAGGTGACGATGCACCGTGGAACGTGTGGTTCCCCCGCTCCCGCGCGAGGTTCGGTTACCGGGGACGGCGGCGGGATTTGGCGTTTCCGGCCCGCGGTGTCCGCGTCTGCGAACGAAACCGACGCTAGGGACGATTTGCGACGATCGTCCACTTCTTGTGATGCTCTTCACCCGGCCGGGCTACCGGCGGCGGCGCTACGGTGGCAGGGCCAGGCAAGATCACGGGAGGGGCGGGACGGATGACCGATCACGGACACGAGCTGACCTTCGGCGGCTTCCTCACCCCCGCCGCCGGGCAGCCCGACCAGGTGGTGGCGCTCGCCCGGCTCTGCGAACAGGTCGGGCTGGACCTGGTCACGTTCCAGGACCACCCGTACCAGCCGGGCTTCCTGGACACCTGGACACTGATGTCCTACGTGGGAGCCGCCACCGAGCGCATCCGCCTGGCCGGCAACGTGCTCAACCTGCCGCTGCGCCAGCCGGTGGTGCTGGCCCGCAGCATCGCCAGCCTGGACCTGCTCACCGGAGGCCGGGTCGAGCTGGGGCTCGGTGCGGGCGCGTTCTGGGACGCGATCGAGGCCGCCGGCGGGCGGCGCCTGTCCCCCGGCGCCGCCGTCGAAGCCCTCGACGAGGCGATCCGGGTGATCCGCGAGGTCTGGGACACCGACCGGCGCGGCATGATCCGGGTCGACGGCGAGCACTACCGCGTGGTCGGCGCCAAGCGCGGGCCGGCGCCCGCGCACCCGGTCGGCATCTGGGTCGGCGCGTACAAGCCGCGCATGCTGCGCCTGGTGGGCCGCGCCGCGGACGGCTGGCTGCCGTCCCTGTCGTACCTGCCGAAGGGCCCCGACGAGCTGCCCGCCCTGAACGCGCTCGTGGACGAGGGCGCCCGCGCCGCCGGGCGCGACCCGGCCGCGATCCGCCGCATGCTGAACGTGACCGGCACGTTCGCCCGCTCGTCGGCCGGCTTCCTGGCCGGGCCGCCGGAGCAGTGGGTGGAGGAACTGGCCGGGCTCACGCTGGAGCACGGCATCACCACGTTCATCCTCGGCAGCGACGAGCCGCGCGCGATCCAGATCTTCGGCCAGGAGGTCGCGCCCGCCGTGCGGGAGCTGGTCGCGGCCGAGCGCACCGCGCCCGGCGGCGGCGACCGCGCCGCCTCCGACGAGCAGACCGCCGCGGGCGGCCCGAGCGCGCTCGGCGTCACCCCCACCCCCGACCCGGGGGTACGCCTGAGCGCGCGCCGCCCCTGGGACGAGTCCACCCGGCCGAGCGCACCGCCGCCACCGGCCGGACAGGTCTACCCGGCCCGGGGACAGGCCGCCGGGCAGCACCTGGTGGACGTGCACGACCACCTGCGCCAGGAGCTGGCCCAGGTGCGCGACCTGCTGGAACAGGTCAAGCAGGGCTCGGTCACGCCGGGCCGGGCGCGGGCCGCGCTGAACGAGATGACCATGCGGCAGAACAACTGGACGCTCGGGGCGTACTGCGCGGCGTACTGCACGATGGTCACCCAGCACCACGGGCTGGAGGACGCCTCGATCTTCCCGCATCTGCGCCGCTCCGAGACCGGGCTGGCCGCCGTGCTGGACCGCCTGGAGGAGGAGCACGTGGTGATCCACGGCGTGGTGGAGAGCGTCGACCGGGCGCTCGTGGAGCTGGTCCGCCGGCCCGGCGACTTCACCGGACTCCAGGAGGCGGTGGACCTGCTCACCGACACGCTGCTGTCGCACCTGTCGTACGAGGAGCACCAGATCGTCGAGCCGCTGGCCCGGCACGGTTTCTTCCCCGGCCAGCTGTGAGGTAGCTGGCTTTTGCTTTCCTAAGTCAGGGGGTACCGTCGACGCCATGACGGACCTCCTCGCCCAGCGTGACTCCTGGTCCACCGCCAACTGCTCGATCGCCCGGGCGTTGGAGGTGGTCGGCAACCGCACCACGCTGCTCCTGCTGCGGGAGGCGTCGTTCGGCACCCGCCGGTTCGACGACTTCGCCCGGCGGGTCGGCGTCAGCGAGCCGGTGGCCGCCGCACGCCTCAAGCAGCTCGTCGCCGACGGGCTGCTCGACCGGCGTCCCTACCGCGAGCCCGGGCAGCGCACCCGCGACGAGTACGTGCTCACCGCGAAGGGAAGCGACCTGATCCCGGTGCTGGTCGCGCTGCGGCAGTGGGGCGACGCGTACGCCGCCGACGAGGCCGGCCCGGCGGTCCGGGTGGCCCACGACGAGTGCGGCGCGCCGGTGCACGCCCGGCTGCGCTGCGACGCCGGGCACGACGTACCGCCCGGCGAGCTGGCCGTCCTGCCCGGTCCGGGCCTGCTGTCCGCCTGAACCCCTTCCTTCCCCACATCTCGGAGCGAGACATGAAGATCGCTGGAAGCACCGCCCTGGTCACCGGCGCCAACCGCGGCTTCGGCCGGCACCTGGCCGCCGAACTCGTCGCGCGCGGCGCCACCGTCTGGGCCGGCGCGCGCAACCCCGACACCGTGGACCTGCCCGGCGTCACCCCGGTACGCGTGGACATCACCGACCCCGAGTCGGTGGCCGCCGCCGCGGAGCGGGCCGGCGACGTGACGCTGCTCGTCAACAACGCCGGCGTGAGCACCGGCACCGACCTGCTCGACGGCGACCTCGCGCAGATCCGGCTGGAGCTGGAGACGCACTACCTCGGCACGCTGTCGGTGGTACGGGCGTTCGCGCCCCGGATCGCGGCGAACGGCGGCGGGACGATCCTGAACGTGCTGTCGGCGCTGTCCTGGTTCACGTTTCCCGGCGTCGGCGCGTACGGCGCCGCGAAGGCCGCGGAGTGGTCGATGACGAACGCCCTGCGCGTGGAGCTGGCCGGCCGGGGTGTCCGCGTCGCGGGGCTGCACGTCGGCTACATGGACACCGAGATGGCCGCCGCCGTCCCCGGCCCGAAGGCCCACCCGGCCGACGTCGCCCGGCTGGCCGCGGACGGCATCGAGTCCGACAGCTACGAGATCCTGGCCGACGACGTCGCCCGCCGGGTCCAGGCCGGCCTGTCCGGTGGAGTGGCCGCGCTCTACCCCGCGCTCCCCTGACCGAACGCCCCGAGATCCCGGTACGCGGACGTGCGTACCGGGATCCCGGTGGCTGTCCGGAGAGGAGCTACAGCCCGCGGGCCAGACGGTCGGCGAGGATCCGGGTGAACCGGGCCGGGTCGGCCAGCTCGCCGCCCTCGGCGAGCAACGCCATGCCGTACAGCAGCTCGGCGGTCTCGGTCAGCGCGGCGGTGTCACCGCCCTCCCCGTGCGCCTTGCGCAGCCCGGTGACCAGCGGGTGGGCCGGGTTCAGCTCCAGGATCCGCTTGACCTGCGGCACCTCCTGGCCCATCGCCCGGTACATCTTCTCCAGCGTCGGCGTCATGTCGTGCGCGTCGCCGACCACGCAGGCCGGTGACGTGGTCAGCCGGGTGGACAGGCGCACCTCCTTGACGCTGTCGGCGAGCGCGCCGCCGAGGAACGTGAGCAGGTCGGCGTACTCCTGCCGGTCGGCCTCGGCCTTCTCCTTCTCCTCGTCGGTCTCCAGGTCCACCTGACCCTTGGCGACCGAGCGCAGCGTCCTGCCGTCGTACGCGCCGACACGCTCGACCCACACCTCGTCCACCGGGTCGGTGAGGATCAGCACCTCGTAGCCCTTGGCGCGGAACGCCTCCAGGTGCGGCGAGTTCTCGATGGTGGCCCGGTTCTCGCCGGTGGCGTAGTAGATCTCGGTCTGGCCGTCCTTCATCCGCTCCACGTAATCGCGCAGCGTGGTGGGCTCGACCGGGTCGTGGGTGCTGGCGGCGCGGACCAGCTCCAGCAGCGCCTCGGTGTTGTCCGGGTCCTCCAGCAGACCCTCCTTGACCACCGTGCCGAACTCGGTCCAGAACGTGCGGTACGACTCGGCGGACATGTCCTTGAGCGTGGCGAGCACCTTCTTGACCAGCCGGCGGCGCACCGCGCGGATCTGCCGGTCCTGCTGGAGGATCTCCCGGGAGATGTTCAGCGACAGGTCGTGCGCGTCCACGACGCCCTTGACGAAGCGCAGGTAGTTGGGCATCAGCGCGTCGCAGTCGTCCATGATGAACACGCGCTTGACGTAGAGCTGCACACCGCGGCGGCCCTGCGGAGAGAACAGGTCGAGCGGGGCGTGCGACGGCAGGAACAGCAGCGCCTCGTACTCGAACGTGCCCTCACCGCGCATGTGGATGGTTTCCAGCGGGTCGGCCCAGTCGTGCGCGACGTGCCGGTAGAACTCCTTGTACTCGGCCTCGTCGACCTCGTCCCGCGAGCGCGCCCAGAGCGCCTTCATCGAGTTGAGCGTCTGCTCCTCGCGGTTGGTGGCGCCGTCCTCGCCGCGCTTGTCGACAGTCATCCGGATCGGCCACGAGATGAAGTCGGAGTAGCGCTTGACGATCTCGCGGATCGTCCACTCGGCGGTGTAGTCGTGCAGGTTGTCCTCGGTGTCGACCGGCTTGAGGTGCAGCGTGACCGAGGTGCCCTGGGGCGCGTCCTCCACCTCCTCGATCGAGTAGGTGCCCTCGCCGGTGGACTCCCAGCGGGTGCCGCCGGACTGCCCGGCGCGGCGGGTCAGCAGCGTCACCCTGTCGGCGACCATGAACGTGGCGTAGAAGCCGACGCCGAACTGGCCGATCAGCTCCTGGGACGCGGCGGCGTCGGAGGACTCGCGCAGCTTGCGCAGCAGTTCGGCGGTGCCGGACTTGGCGATGGTGCCGATCAGGGCGACCACCTCGTCGCGGGTCATGCCGATGCCGTTGTCCCGCACGGTGAGCGTACGGGCGTCCTTGTCGGCCTCGATCTCGATGTGCAGGTCGGAGGTGTCGGCCGACAGTTCCTTGTCGACGAGCGACTCCAGCCGCAGCTTGTCCAGCGCGTCGGACGCGTTCGAGATCAGTTCGCGCAGGAAGACGTCCTTGTTCGAGTAGATCGAGTGCACCATCAGCTGCAACAGCTGACGGGCCTCGGCCTGGAACTCCAACGTCTCGACCCGGTCGCTCACACCGACTCCCTTCCCCACTGGCGGCCTACGGCGGAAAGGATACGAGGGGTGACCAAGGCGGCACGCACCGGCCGCCTCGAATCTACTGGTACAACCAGTTGACGAGTTGATGTGTTCGGGGCCACACTGCTGCGCATGACCTTCGATCCCGCGCCTCGCGTGTCGGTCTCCGACCACGTCTTCGGCCGGCTCCGCGACGCGATCGTGTCCGGTCGCTACGCGCCGGACGAGACGTTGCCCGGCGAGCGGGAGCTGGCCGGCGCGTTCGCCGTCAACCGGCACGCGGTCCGGGAGGCGCTGCGCCGCCTGCAACAGCTCGGCCTGGTCCGGGTCAGCCAGGGCGGCGCGACCCGGGTGCTGGACTGGCGGGTCCACGCCGGGCTGGACCTGGCGCTGTCCCTGGCCCGCTCCGGCGACGTACTCCCGGTCGAGACGCTGGTGCGCGACATGCTGGAGATGCGGGCCTGCGTCGGGATCGACGCGGCCCGGCTCTGCGCCGAGCGCGCGGACCCGGCGGTCGTCGCGGCCCTGGTCCGGGCCGCCGAGGAGTACGGCGACCTGGCCCCCGACCTGGACCTGATGAACGAGGCGAACATCGCCATCTGGCGGCTGGTCGTGCGCGGCAGCGGCAACACCGCCTACCAGCTCGCGTTCAACAGCCTGGTGGCCGGCACGTTCGCGGTCGGCGACGTCCCGCCGGACGCCCGTGCGGCCGAGCTGCTGGACGTCGCCGGGCACCGCCGCCTCGCCGCGTCGGTCGCCTCCGGTCAGGGCGCGGCGGCGGCCCGGCACGCCCGGGAGCTGCTGACCGCGCCGGTCACCACCCCCACCTCCCCCACTTCCGGAAGGGAAGCGCGCGCATGATCCCCGCCGTGCTGTACGCCGTCCCGGCGTTCCTGCTCCTGATCGTCGTCGAGGCGGTCTCCTACCGCTTCCTGCCCGACGACGACGAACGCGGCTACGAGCTGCGCGACACCTCCACCAGCCTGTCGATGGGACTGGGCAGTCAGATCATCGGCTTCCCGTGGAAGCTGCTCACGGTCGGCCTGTTCGCGGCGCTGTGGACTGTGGCGCCGGTTCACCTGTCCCCCGGCGACTGGTGGACCTGGGTGATCCTGTTCTTCGCCGACGACCTGGCGTACTACTGGTTCCACCGCTCGCACCACGAGGTACGCGTGCTCTGGGCGAGCCACGTCGTGCACCACAGCAGCGTCTACTACAACTTCTCGACCGCGTTGCGGCAGAGCTGGACGCCGATGACCTCGCTGCCGTTCTGGCTGGCGCTGGCCCTGCTCGGCATCCCGCCGTGGATGATCTTCCTCCAGCAGTCGGTCAGCCTGCTGTACCAGTTCTTCCTGCACACCGAGCGGATCAAGATGCTGCCCCGGCCGATCGAGTGGATTTTCAACACGCCGTCGCACCACCGGGTGCACCACGGCTCGAACACCGAATACCTGGACCGCAACTACGGCGGCATCCTGATCATCTGGGACCGGCTGTTCGGCACGTTCGAGCCGGAGCGGGCCACCGCGCGCTACGGGCTGACCAAGAACATCGGCACCTACAACCCGCTGCGGGTGGCCACCCACGAGTTCGCCGCGATCTGGTCCGACGTACGCCGGGCCAGCTCCTGGCGGCACCGCCTGGGCTACCTGTTCGGCCGTCCCGGCTGGCAGCCGGTCCGATGAGGCGCTCCTGGTTGCTGCCCCTGTTCGGGCTGGTCGCCGCCGTCGAACTCGTCGGGGTCGCACTGGACTCCACTGTGCTCCAGTGGCTGGCCAAGCCGCTGCTCGCGCCGGTGCTGTTGGCGTACCTCTGGGCGCACCGGCGCCGGGTGGACGCGGTGGCGGTCGGCCTGGTCGCCGCCACCGCGGGCGACATCGCCCTGCTCCTGCCGGGGGACACCGCGTTCCTGGCCGGCATGGGCTGCTTCCTGGTCACCCAGCTCGCGTTCATCACCGCCTTCGTGCGGCACCGGCGCGCACGGGCCGTGGCGTGGGCCGGTTACCTGCTGGCCTGGGCGGGCGCGAACGCGCTGCTGTGGGGCATGCTCGGGCCGCTGCGGCTGCCGGTGCTCGGCTACAGCCTGGCGCTGTGCCTGATGGCCGCCGCCGCGACCGGGGTGTCCGCGCGGGTCGCCGCAGGCGGGGCGCTCTTCCTCGTCTCCGACCTGCTCATCGGCGTGGGCGCGGCCGGTGTGGAGCTGCCCGGGAGGGGCCTGCTGGTGATGATCACCTACTGTGCCGCGCTGCTGCTGATCACCACCGGCTGGGTGGCCGCGGCGCGCCCGGCGACCGGCCCGCAGCCGTCGCCGGCGGGTACCCTGCTGGCGTGGCCAGGGAGAACGGGCGCAAGCTGATCGCCTCGAACAAGAAGGCGCGGCACGACTACGACATCCTCAAGACGTACGAGGCGGGCATCGTGCTGGCCGGCACCGAGGTCAAGTCGCTGCGCGAGGGGCGGGTGTCGCTGGTCGACGCGTTCGCCCAGGAGCGCGACGGCGAGATCATGCTGTACGGCCTGCACATCGCCGAGTACGGCTTCGGCACCTGGACCAACCACGCGCCCCGGCGCACCCGCAAACTGCTGTTGCACCGGGTGGAGATCGCCCGGATCCTGGAGAAGCTGCGCGACGGCGGCGTGACGCTGGTGCCGCTGTCGATGTACTTCGCCGACGGCTGGGCCAAGGTGGAGCTGGGCCTGGCCCGGGGCCGCCGGTCGTACGACAAGCGCCAGGCGCTCGCCGAGCGGGACGCCAAGCGGGAGATCGCCCGGGAGATGGGCCGCCGGCTCAAGGGCCGCACCACCGGCCGCCGAACCTGATCCGTCTCGTGTTGAGGACAGTTTCTGTCCGCTGGCTCCGGCAGGCTGGACGGCGACCGATCACACGCGCCGCCGGTTCGCCGGCGGACCGGATGGAAGGTGAGCCGAGATGGCCCGCGACGTACAAATCACCATCGACTGCGCCGACCCGGCGAAGCTGGCGGCGTTCTGGGCCGAGGTCCTCGACTATCGGGTCCAGGGCCCGCCGGAGGGCTTCGACTCGTGGGAGCAGGCGCTGACCGCGATGGGCGTTCCGCCGGAGCGGCACAACGACGCCTCGGCCGTGGTCGACCCGGAGGGCGCGGGTCCGCGACTGTTCTTCCAGCGGGTGCCGGAGTCCAAGCGGGTCAAGAACCGGGTGCATCTGGACGTCCGGGCAGCGCCCGGGCTGACCGGCGAGGCCCGGATGTCGGCGCTGGAGGCGGCGGCCGACCTGCTCGTCCCGCTCGGCGCGACGCGCGTCGGGCGCCACGAGCCCGCTCCCCCGCTGGAGGCGGGGCACGTGCTGATGACCGATCCGGAGGGCAACGAGTTCTGCCTCGACTGAGCCCGGGTCATTAACAAGACTCCTTGTACATCACTTCTTGTCGGTCTAGCCTGGCGGCATGACGGACGGAACCGGCAACCGGCGCGTGAGCGACCCGCGAGCCATGCGGGCGCTGGCCCACCCCACCCGGCTGCGACTGCTCGGCGAGCTGCGCCTGCGCGGCCCGCAGACGGTCGGCATGCTGAGCGAGCGGACCGGCGAGGCGGTCGGTTCGGTCAGCTACCACGTCGGCAAGCTGGCCGAGCACGGCTTCGTGGCCGAGGCCCCCGACCTGGCCCGGGACCGGCGCGAGCGGTGGTGGCGGGCCGCGCACGCCACCACCGACTGGGATCCGCTCGAACTGCTCGACGACCCGGAGCGCCGGCTCGCCGGCAACCTGCTGCGCCAGGCCGCCATGCAGCGCTACGTCGACCGCTACCAGGCGTACCTGGATTCCGAGGCGAGCCTCGACCCGGCCTGGGTACGCGGTACCACCAGCAGTGACATCGTGCTGCGCCTGACGCCTGAGGAACTGGTCGAGCTGCGCGACGAACTGTCCGCGCTGGGCCGGCGCTGGCGGGAGCGCGGCGCACCCGGCCGCCCCGGCGCCGAGATGGTCACGCTGATCTGGCAGGCGTACCGGGGGCCGCAGTGAACCGCGACCGCCGGCCCCTGACCGGACTGCTGATCGGGCACGCCGTCTCGCTGACCGGTAACGTGCTCACGCTGATCGCGCTGCCGCTCTACGTGCTGGCCGAGACCGGCTCACCGGCGGCCACCGGGCTGGCCGGCGCGTTCGCCACCGCACCGGTGGTGCTCGGCGGCGCGTTCGGTGGCGTGCTCGTCGACCGGATCGGCTACCGGCGGTCCAGCGTGCTCGCCGACGTGGTCTCCGGCGTGACCATCGCCGCCGTACCCCTGTTGCACGCCACCATCGGGCTGCCGTTCCCGGCGCTGCTGGCCCTGGTCTTCGTCAGCGGGCTGCTGGACACACCCGGGCAGACCGCGCGCACCGCGTTGCTGCCGGAGGCGGCGGAGGCGGCCGGGGTGCCGATCGAGCGGGCGGTCGGCTGGGCGGAGGCGACCTCGCGCGGCGCCCGGATGATCGGCGCACCGGTGGCCGGTCTGCTGGTCGGCGTGTTCGGCGCGCTGCCGGTGCTGGCGGTGGACGCGGTGACGTTCGCGGTGTCGGCGCTCGTGGTGGCGCTGCTGGTTCCGCGCCGCCTGAGCCCGTCCGGCGACGAGAGCGAGCCGGAGACCGGCGGCTACTGGCGGCAGTTCGCCGCCGGGTTGCGCTTCCTGGTCCGCGAGCCGCTGCTGCGCGCCATGGTCCTGCTGGTGCTCGTGACCAACCTGTTCGACGCGGCCAAGAGCCAGGTGCTGCTGCCGGTGGTCGCCGACCGGGAACTCGGCGGACCGGCGGCGTTCGGCCTGCTGGTCGGCGTCATGGGTGG
Source organism: Micromonospora sp. AMSO1212t (assembly GCF_008868145.1). NCBI lineage: Bacteria > Bacillati > Actinomycetota > Actinomycetes > Micromonosporales > Micromonosporaceae > Micromonospora > Micromonospora sp. AMSO1212t. Next base: position 1,865 of record NZ_WBKS01000072.1, on the reverse strand, counting down.
TGGGGCGCTGGTCGGATCGCTGGTGTTCAGCGCGATCGGGCACCGGCTGCCCCGCCGGGCCACGTTCGTCACCGCGTATGCGCTGTGCGGCGCGCCGCCACTGTGGGCGCTCGCCGCCGCGCCGCCGCTGCCGGTCGTGGTCGCCGTGGTCGCGGTGGCCGGGCTGGCCGCCGGCTCGCTCAACCCGCTGATGGGCGCCGTCGAGCTGGAACGGGTGCCACCTGCCATGCGGGCCCGGGTGTACGGCGTGATCGGCGCGGGCGCGTGGGCGGCCATGCCGGCCGGCGCGGTCGGCGCGGGATTCGCCGCGGACCGGTTCGGCCCCACGTCCACGCTCGTCGTGATGGGCGCCTGCTACCTGCTGGTGGTGCTGACGCCGCTGCTGGGCGGCCCGTGGCGGGACATGCGCCGGCCCACAGTGGTGCGGCCGCGGGAGCCGGAGCCCACGTCGGAGCGTCAGCGGGAAACGCTCTCTTGACATCGACCGACTTCGTTCATACCTTCATCGAAGTCTATTTGTATGGTTTGTTAACCGTTGGGCGGGGCCGGCCGCCGTGACGGAGAACGGCCACCACCCCCGCAGGAGGCGCCCCGTGCGCACTATCCGTACCCTCGCCGCGCTGGCGGCGACCGCGGTCGGCCTCACCGCCGCCCTCGCCCTCGTCCCACACTCCCCCGCGATCGCCGCCCCCGGCGCGGTCACCTGGTCCGACGACTTCAACGGCCCGGCCGGCGCCGCCCCCGACGCCAGCAAGTGGCGCTACGACATCGGTGGCGGCGGCTGGGGCAACAACGAACTGCAGTACTACACCAACAGCACCCGCAACGCCGCGCTCGACGGCAACGGCAACCTGGTCATCACCGCCCGCAAGGAGAACCCGTCCGGTTACTCCTGCTGGTACGGCAGTTGCCAGTACACCTCGGCCCGGCTGCTCACCAACGGCACGTTCGCGCAGGCGTACGGGCGGTTCGAGGCGCGCATCAAGGTCCCCCGCGGCCAAGGGCTGTGGCCGGCGTTCTGGATGCTCGGCAACGACATCGGCACGAACCCGTGGCCCGGCAGCGGCGAGATCGACATCATGGAGAACGTCGGCTACGCGCCGTCGACGGTCTGGGGCACGCTGCACGGTCCCGGCTACTCCGGCGGCAGTGGCGTCGGCGCGTCCACCTCGCTGCCGGGCGGCCAGGCGCTCGCCGACGCCTTCCACACGTTCGCCGTGGACTGGGCGCCGGACTCGATCACCTGGTACCTCGACGGCGTGGCGTACTCGCGCAAGACGCCCGCCGACATCGGCGGCAACCGCTGGGTCTTCGACCACCCGTTCTTCATGATCATGAACGTCGCGGTCGGCGGCAACTGGCCCGGCTCGCCGGACGGCAGCACCACGTTCCCGCAGACCATGACGATCGACTACGTCCGGGTCCAGGCCTGGGACAACGGCGGCGGGGGCACCGGCGGGCAGATCGTCGGGTACGACAACAAGTGCGTCGACGTGGCCAGCGCCAACACCGCGAACGGCACCGCCGTACAGCTCTGGACCTGCAACGGCACGGCCGCCCAGCGCTGGAGCTGGAACGCCGACGGCTCGGTCCGCGCGCTCGGCAAGTGTCTCGACGTGGCCGCCGGATCCACCGCGAGCGGCGCCAAGGTGCAGCTCTACGACTGCAACGGCACCGGCGCGCAGAAGTGGGTGTTCAGCGCGGCCGGTGACATCGTGAACCCCCAGGCGAACAAGTGCCTGGACGCCACCGGTTCCAGCTCGGCCGACGGCACCCGGCTGCAGATCTGGGACTGCACCGGCGCCGCGAACCAGAAGTGGCGCCGCTGACCGCCACCCCCGAGACCGGGGCGGGCGGCACACCCC
>NZ_WBKS01000071.1:0-29565 GCF_008868145.1 Micromonospora sp. AMSO1212t | reverse complement strand
CCGGCTCACCGGCGCCCGGGAGCCGGCCGGCGTCCCGGTGACCATCACCGCGCCCGCCGCCGCGCACCCCGCCCCGGCGACCCGCCCTCGCCGGCGCCCGCGCCGCCGCTGACCGCAGCCCGCGTCCGACCGGCCCCTCCGTCTGGCCGGTCTCGCGTCTGTGCGGGCCGCGCCCGAGCGGCCTCGCGTCCGGCCAGCCTGCGTTGTCCGGGCCGGCCCCGCCTGACCGGTTCGCCTCCGATCGGGCCGAGCGTTCGTTCCTGAGTCGGGAATCAGTCGATGTTCGGTCGGCTGCCCGACTGTGCGTCCGCCGCGTGACGGTGATGCTGTCGCGCGGAGAACCGGTCGGGGGGTCGGCCGGGCGTGGAGGGAGCGGTCATGGCGGGGGACGCCGGCTCAGGCGGAGCGCGGGAAGTGCTGCTGGTGCTCGCGGTGGCGGGCGCCGGCCTGGCGCTCGCCGCGGTGGCCGCGTTCGGGCCGTGGCAACCGTCCGGCGACGGCCCGCAGGACCGTGGCGCCGCCCGCAGCTTCACCCCCGGGATGAGCGCCCCGCAGGCCCAGTAGCGGCCCGGAAAAGGGCGATGCCCGGACTGGCCGGCCGCCTACGATGCGACGGTGGACTCTTCGGTGACCGTTCGCGGGGGCCGGGTCGAGGACGCCGCCCGGATGGCACGTGTGCATGTCCGGTGCTGGCAGGAGACGTGCGCTGTGGGTCGCCGACCCCAACCCCCGTGCCCAGGCGTTCTACCGCAGGCACGGCTTCGTGGCCGACGGCACGATCCAGGTTCAGGACGGTGTACGGGAGATCCGCATGGTCCGCGACGGGCAGGTGCGGCCGCCGGCACCGTGACCGGACGAGCGTCAGGGTGCCGCGGCCCTGTCGCTCAGCAGGTCGGCGAGCGTGGTCCGGTCCACGACGAGGGCGATCGCGCCGTCCACCGCCAGCCACACGTCCCGCAGGCCGGTGGCCACGCCGTGGTAGCCGGCCCGGTCGGCGGGGATGCCACGGACGCTCGTGATCGCGCCACCCACCGCGCGCAGCACGTCGCCCACACTGATCTCGTCCGGCGGGCGGGTCAGCGCGTACCCGCCCTCGGTGCCGCGATGGCTGTGCAGAAGTCCGGCCCGGCGCAGGTCGAGCAGAATCCCCTGGAGGAAGCTGAGCGGGATGTCCTGGCTCTCGGCCAGGCTCGCCGCCTTGACCAGCTCGCCGCCGCCGGCCGCCGGGTCGCCGGTGGTCCCGGCGACGTCGGCGACGGCGAGCATGGCCCGGAGCGCGTAGTCGGCGCGCGCGGAGATGTACACGACGTCAGTTGCCGGCCTGGTCCAGCACGCCCCAGCGGCGGCGGATCGCCTTGTCGGCGGCCCCGAACGCGGTGTCCACGAGCAGACCCACCACCAGGATGACGATCATGATCGCCATCAGGCGTGGCGCCTCGCTCAGCTCGCGCGCGTACGTGAGCTGCGCGCCGATCGAGGTGCGGGTGGCGATGACCACCAGCAGCTCACCGGCCATCAGGCTGCGCCAGGCGAACGCCCAGCCCTGCTTGAGGCCGGCCACGATGGCGGGGAGCGCGGCCGGCGCGATCACGTACCGGTAGAGGTTGAGCCCGCGCGCGCCGAGGTTGCGGCCGGCGCGGACCAGCAGCGGCGGCACGTAGTCCACGCCGTGGATGACGCCGTTGGCGACCGACGGCGCGGCGCCGAGCACCACCACGAAGAAGATCGCCTGCTCGCTGAGCTGGAACAGCAGGATGGCCAGCGGGAACCAGGCGATCGACGGCATCGTCTGCAACGCGGTGATCATCGAGCCGAGCGCGGCCCGGAGCACCTTGACCCGGGCCACGCCCAGGCCGAGCAGCAGGCCGACCGCGACCGCGGCGGCGAACCCGACCGCCGCCCGCCGGGCGGTGGTGGCCAGGCCCTCCCAGAGCGCCGAGCTGAGCAGGTACTCCCCGAGGTCGCCGAAGACCACTGCCGGGCCGGGCAGCGCCCACGGCTCCTTCCACCCGGACCAGACCACCGCCTGCCAGATCGCCACCGCGAGCGCGAGCGCGGCGAGCTTCGGCCAGGTGGCCGACCACAGGCGGCGTACCCGGGACGGGCCCTTCTCCCGGCCGGCGATCTCCAGCGCGTCGAGGCCGGAGATTTCCGCGTCGGCCCGCGCCGATGCGGACAGGGTGTCACTGGCCATGCCGGCCCACCTCCTTGCGCAGCCGGTCGGTGACCTCGGCGGCGATGGCCGAGACCTCCGGCGAGTCGATCCGCCGGGGGCGCGGCACGGCGACCTCGGTGGAGTAGATGATCCGGCCGGGCCGGCTGGAGAGCAGCACGATGCGGTCGGCGAGCCGGGCCGCCTCGCGGACGTTGTGCGTGACGAACAGGACGGTGAGCTTGCGCTCGGTCCAGATCCGCTCCAGCTCGTCGTGCAGGATGTCGCGGGTCATCGCGTCCAGCGCGCCGAACGGCTCGTCCATCAGCAGCACCGGCGTCTCGAGCGCGAGCGTGCGGGCCAGCGCGACCCGCTGCCGCATCCCGCCGGAGAGCTGGTGCGGCCGCTTACGGCCGAACTCGGACAGGTGGACCGTGCGCAGCAGCTCGGACACCCGCTCCTTGCGCTGGTCGCGGGGGAGTCCGCGCAGCTTCAGCGGCACCTCGATGTTGCCCTCGACGGTGAGCCACGGGAACAGCGCCGGCTCCTGGAACATCAGTCCCGGGTTGACGCCCTCGCCCAGCTCGATCGCGCCGCCGCTGGCCCGGTCCAGTCCGGCGACCAGGTTGAGCAGCGTGCTCTTGCCACAGCCGGACGCGCCCACCATGCAGACGAACTCGCCCGGAGCGACGTCCAGCGACAGCCCGTCCAGCGCCAGGACCGCCTGCTCGCCCTGGCCGTACACCTTCGTGACGCCGCGCAGCGCGACCGAGCCGGTCGCGCTGCGCGGGGTCGTGCTGGTCGACGTCACGGCTGGCTGACCTCGGCCTTGCCCTGCGCCTTGAGCACCTCGTTGAGGTACTTCAGGTCGTAGAGGCCGTTCAGGTCGGCCGGCTGGGTGAGCCCGACCGCGACCGCGTGGTCCAGACCGGTCTTCAGCGACGACGGGATCGGGTCGTTGGTGAACTCCAGCGTCGGCCAGGCCTGCTTGATCAGCTTGAGGTCCAGCGGCTTGCCGGTGATCTTGCCGATGTGGTCGGAGATGGCCTGCTGCGCCTCGTCCGGCTTGGTGTTGACGAACTCGTTCGCCGCTACCTGACCCTCGACCAGCTTCTTCACCACGTCCGGGTGCGCCTTGAGGAACTTGGTGCTGACCAGCAGGTTGGTGATGACGAACTTCTTGTCCGGCCAGAGGTCGCGCTCGTCGACGAGCACCTTGCCGCCGGCGTTCACCAGACGGGAGACGAACGGCTCGGGCACCCAGGCGCCGTCGATGGCGCCGCTGCCGAACGTCTCGATCGTCTGCGCGTTCTCCTGCGGCACGATCTTGACGTCGCCGCCGCCCTCCTTGGTCGTCTCCAGGCCCTTCTCCTTGAGCCAGAAGCGCAGCGCCACGTCCTGGGTGTTGCCGAGCTGCGGGGTGGCGATCTTCTTGCCGCGCAGCTGCTCCACCGAGGTGATGCCGGGCTTGACCACGAGCGCGACGCCGCCGGACGCGGCGCCGGAGACGACCCGGACCGCCTCGCCCTTGGACTTGGAGAAGGCGTTCACCGTCGGGTTCGGGCCGATGTACGTGGCGTCGAGCGCGCCGGAGAAGACGGCCTCGATGGCGGCCGGGCCGGCGTTGAACGTCTTGGTGTCCAGCTTGACGTCGCTGCCGAGCTTCTCGGCGAAGATCCCCTTCTCCACGCCGACCACGGCCGGGGCGTGCGTGATGTTGGGGAAGTAGCCCAGGCGCAGCGTCACCGGGCCGGACGCGGCGCCGGCGTCGCTGTCATCGCCGCAGGCGGCGGTGGTGCCGAGCGTGGCCGCGCCGACAGCGGCCAGGGCCGCCAGGGTGGCCAGGCGGCGCAGGGGAAGCCCTCTCATCGAATGTCCAATCCGCAGTATTCCTACTTAGTTGGTAGGAAGAATGGGCCAGCGGCCCGGCGGCGTCAAGCCCCGTTCCGGGGGCCGCCCCCCGCGACCTGGGACTTCCCGAGAATTCCCACCTGTTCGGTGGAGAAAGCGTGGCCGGTCGGACAACCGCCGGCACCGCCGTCCGGTGGGCCGCGGCACACCGGCGGTAGAGCCGGTACCGAGGCGCTAATGTCGATCTCGTGCCGACGCGGAGAGCGAAGATCCCAGCGACGAAGTACCCGGTCGAACGGTTCACCCTCGACAACGGCCTGCGCGTGGTGCTCACGCCGGACCGCAGCGCCCCGGTCATCGGGGTGGCGGTGGTCTACGACGTCGGCATCCGCTCCGAGCCCGAGGGACGCACCGGGTTCGCCCACCTCTTCGAGCACCTGATGTTCCAGGGCTCGGAGAACCTGGAGAAGCTGGCTCACTTCCGGCACGTCCAGGGCGCGGGCGGGACGTTCAACGGCTCCACCCACCTGGACTACACCGACTACTTCGAGACGCTGCCCGCCAACGCACTGGAACGGGCGCTGTTCCTGGAGGCCGACCGGATGCGCGGCCCTCGGCTGACCGAGGAGAACCTGCGCAACCAGGTCGACGTGGTCAAGGAGGAGATCCGGGTCAACGTGCTGAACCGGCCGTACGGCGGGTTCCCCTGGCTGACGCTGCCCCCGGTGATGTTCGACACCTTCCCCAACGCGCACGACGGCTACGGCTCCTTCGTCGACCTGGAGTCGGCCACCGTGGCCGACGCCGCCGACTTCTTCCACCGCTACTACGCCAGCGGCAACGCCGTACTGGCGGTGAGCGGTGACATCGACGTGGCCGAGGCGACCACGCTCGTCGAGCGGCACTTCGGGGACGTGCCGGCCCGGCCCGCCCCGCGACGGCCCGACTTCGCCGAGCCCGACCTGACCGCCGAGCGGCGCAGCACGTACACCGACGCGCTGGCTCCGCTCCCCGCGGTGGCCGGCGCCTGGCGGGTGCCCGACCCGATCAGCGACTTCGCCGGCTACCTGCCGTACGTGGTGCTGGCCGAGGTGCTCACCGACGGCGACGCCTCCCGGCTGGTCGAGCGGCTGGTGCAGCGCGACCGGTCGGTCACCGGCCTCGGCGGGTACCTCGGCTTCATGGGCGACCCGTTCGACGTGCGCGACCCCACCGCGCTGCTGCTCCAGGCCCACCTGCCGCCCGGCGGCGACGTGGACAAAGTGCTGCGCACCGTCGACGAGGAACTGGACCGGCTGGCGACCGACGGGCTGACCGATGGGGAACTGGCGCGTACCCAGGCCCGGATGGCCACCCACCTGCTGCGCGACACGGACGCGGTGCTCGGCCGCGCGTTGCGGATGGCGGTGCTGGAACAGCAGCGCGGCGAACCCGGCCTGCTCAACGACCTGCCCCGGCTGGTCGGCGAGGTGACCGAGGAGCAGGTCCGCGCCGCCGCCGCCACCCTGCGGCCGGAGCGCCGCGCGTCCGTCGAGGTCGTCGCCGGAGGTGGGCGGTGAGCGCGAGGAGTGAGCCGGTTTTGCGAGCCCCGCAGTCGCGAACGGAGATGGCCCAGTGACTACGACTACCGTCCGGCCGCTGCCGGCGCTCGGCCCGAACCGCCGCCTCAAGGTGCCCAAGCAGGCCGAGCGCACGCTTGCCAACGGCCTCACCGTGATCGCGGTACGCCGCTCCTCGGTACCGCTCGTCGAGCTGCGACTGTGGATGCCGTTCGGGCGCACGCACCTGGCCCGCGGCGGGATGCTGGCGCAGACCATGCTCTCCGGCACCGAGGCGCACAGCGCCACCGAACTGGCGGCCGAGCTGCAGAAGGTCGGCGGCGGGCTGACCGCCGGTCTCGACCCGGACCGGCTGATGCTCTCCGGCGCGGGCCTGGTCACCGGCCTGGACCGGATGCTGGAGCTGCTCGCCGAGGTGCTCACCGGGGCGACCTACCCGGCCGACTGGGTGGAGACCGAGCGGGACCGGCTGGTCGACCGCATCCAGGTCGCCCAGAGCCAGCCGTCGCACCTGGCCCGCACCGCGCTGCTCAAGCGGGTGTACGGCCGGCACCCGTACGCGGTGCAGACGCCCGACCCGGACCAGGTCCGGGCGGTCCGCCCGGCCGCGTTGCGCCGGCTGCACGCCGAGCGGGTGCATCCGGCCGGCGCGGTGCTGGTGCTCGTCGGCGACGTGGCGCCGGAGCGGGCGCTGGACGCTGCCGAGCAGGCGCTGGCCGGGTGGCGCGGTGACGGCCACGTCGCCGAGCTGCCGCCCGCGCCGCCGCTGGAACCCGGTCCCCTGCTGCTGGTCGACCGGCCCGGCTCGGTGCAGTCCTCGGTACGCCTCGCGCTCCCCGCGGTGCCGCGTACCCACCCGGACCACGCCGCGTTGCAGCTCGCCAACCTGATCTTCGGCGGCTACTTCTCCTCCCGCTGGGTGGAGAACATCCGCGAGGACAAGGGCTACACGTACGGGCCGCACTCGCTCGTCGAGCACTCGGTGGCCGGTTCGCTGCTCGTCGCCGGGGCCGAGGTGGCCACCGAGGTCACCGCAGCGGCGCTGGTGGAGACGAACTACGAGCTGGGCCGCCTGGCGACAGTGCCGCCGAAGGCCGACGAGCTGGAGCAGGCCCGCCAGTACGCGCTCGGCACGCTCCAGCTCGGCATGTCCACCCAGGCCGGTCTCGCGTCGCTGACCAGCGCGTACGCCGGCAACGGGCTGCGGCTGGACTTCCTCGCCGAGCACGCCGCCCGGCTGGCCGCCGCGACTGTGGACGACGTGGCCGAGGTGGCCGCCCGCTACCTGGCCCCGGCCCGCGCGGTCACCGTCGTGCTCGGCGACGCCGAGCGGGTGGCCGACTCGCTCGCCGCGCTGACACCGGTGCGTACGGAATCCGCATGAGCGGCGAATCCGCCCCGCCGTTGGCCCGGTCGACGCTCGACCGGGCCGCGCACCGGCGTACCGATCCGGGCTGGCTGACCGAGGCGTGGGAGCGGGCCCGGGTGCTGGTGCTGGACTCCACCGCCGAGGGGCGGGCGCTGGTCCGGGGCGCGTCGGCTCCGCCGGAGCTGGTCCTGGTCGGCCCCGGTGAGCTGTCCGAGGTGCCCCGGTCGGTGCCGATGTTCCTCGGCGTCGAGCCGGACGGCGTACCCGTGTTCGCGGTGGACGGGCCGCTGCCGGCGCTTCCCGAGACCCGTCCGGCCCACCTGCGCGAGGTCGGCCACCTGATGACCGACCGGGACGCGGGCCTGTTCACCACCGCGCTGGCGCTGCTCAACTGGCACCTGCGGCACGGGTACTCGTCGACGACGGGCAAGGCGACGAGCGCCGACGAGGCCGGCTGGTCGCGGATCGATCCGGACGGCGGACGGGTCTGGCCGCGTACCGATCCGGCCATGATCGTGCTGGTGCACGACGGTGTGGACGGCCCGGACGGCCGCTGCCTGCTCGGCAACAACGCGGCCTGGCCGCGCACCCCGGGACAGCGCCGCTACTCCTGCCTCGCCGGATACGTCGAGCCCGGCGAGTCGGCCGAGGCCGCCGTGCTGCGCGAGGTCCGCGAGGAGGTGGGCGTCCCGGTCGAGGAGATCGCGTACGTGGGCAGCCAGTCCTGGCCGTTCCCCGGATCGCTGATGCTCGGTTTCCTGGCCAAGGCCGACGCGGACGCGCCGATCCGGGTCGACCTGGCCGAGATCGCGCACGCGCGCTGGTTCACCCGCCGGGAGATCGGCGCGGCGCTCGCGGACGAGCCGGTGCCGGTGGGCGGGGGAGACCGGCTGGTCCTGCCGCCGCCGTCGTCGATCGCGTTGTTCCTGGTGCATCGCTGGCTCGACGGCCACTGCTGACCGCCTGACCGGCCGCCGTCGCGGGTGGACGCGGCCCCGACCCGGACCGTCGTTGCCGCGACGGTCGCGGGCCGGGAACACGTGCCGTCGAGGCCGGGTGAGGCGGGAAAGCGGCGGGGGAGGCCGGTCCGGCCACGACGGACGTCAGCGTCCGGTCATCCACCGTGCCAGCGGTACGGGTGCCCGGGGGCGGGTTCATCGATCGGCAGCACCTTGACCCGGTGCCGGCCCGCGCGTACGGCCCCGACTGCGGACAGTGCGCGGGCGAGCAGGAGGGCGGCGTCCCGGTCCTCGGCGTGGACGACCTGTCGGCGGGGCTCCGGCGTGCACGTCTCGTCCCGCAGGCGAGCCCCGCCCGCCCAGGCGGCGGCGATGTCGGCGTCGGCGGCGGTACGGATCTCGGTGCGGACGATCAGGAACCGCATGGTGTCCCCCGGACAATCGGCGGTTACACGCTGGAACTTCCACGTCACTCCCGCGTCATGTTACGCCGATGTGTCCGCCCGGCAAGGGGAACGCGCCAGCTCGACCGATCGGGCGATCCCAGGTCAGCACCCTTGTCGGGGATGGACGCGCGAGGGGCCGCCGGCTCGCGCCGACGGCCCCCCGTGGTTCGCCGGATCAGTCCAGATCGAACTGACCGCTCTTCGTGCCGGTGAGGAAGCCGAGCCATCCGGCCCGGTCGAACAGCAGGACCGGTCCGCTCGGGTCCTTGCTGTCCCGCAGCGCCACGGTCGCCGGCCCGGAACCGAGCGGCGCGACCTCCACGCAGTTGGAGGTCTGGCTGCGGGTGCTCTTGCGCCAGGCGGCGCCGGCGAGCCGTCCCGAGAGGGCGGTCGTGCTGGTGTGGATCTCGTTCATGGTGCTTGCTCCTGGTGAGGTGCTCCGATGGGACCGAGCGACGCCGGAGCGCGGGCGGTGTCCGTGCCGGATCACCGTTCCGTGGTGAGGCGCCCCGAGTCCCGGCGCCGCTGGGTCGGCGCCGTTGCCGCCCCGTACGCCACCGTGGACTCGACTGCCGTGCCGGTCAGCCGTCCCGTCGCCTCGATCAACCAGGAGAGGGTGTCCGATGCGGAGAGTGCCGACGAGCATAGCCACTCGAACACCACTTTATAGCGATTTAGGGTGTTTACCTCGGTCGACATGACGTCGGTGAACCCACCTTCGATCGCGAGTGTCTCCGGATCGAGGGGATCGGCGAACCGGTAGACCGAGAACGCGGTCGGCGGAAGGTACCAGTCACCGACCCGGGTGTCCCGCAGAAGTAGACGCAGCGTCACGTTCGGCAGCAGCGCCATCTCGCACAGGTGGACGAGCTGCTCGTGCAGCACCTCCGGCGGCCCGGCCCGCCGGCCGAGCGCGGCCTCCTCCAGCACCACCGTGTAGCGGGGCACCTCGGGGGAGCGGGTCAGCAGCGACTGCCGGGCCTGCCGCGCGCGTACCTCAGTCTCGGGATCCTCGCTCTCCGGGTCGCCGGCCTCGGCGGCGACCTGCGCGGCGGAAATGATCCGGTGCCGGGCGTACCCGGGCGTCTGCAACAGCCCCGGCACCAGCACCGGGTTGTACTCGGAGATCTCCGCGCAACCGGCCTCCAGCTCGGCGAAGGCGCGCTGCTGCTGGGTCATCACCGGGAAGTTGCGCAGCCAGCCGCGCATGTCGCCGGCCTCGTGGGTGATCCCGGTCAGTTCCGCGCGCTGCTCCTCGTCGGCGCCGTAGAGCGTCAGCAACACGTCCACGTCGTCCGGGTCGGGACGGCTGCGGCCGTTCTCCAGACGGGACAACTTGGATGCGGAGGCCCAGCCGATCCGCTCGATGACCTGGTCACCGGTCAGACCGGCCTGTTCGCGGAGCCGACGCAGCTCGGTGCCGAGTCGACGACGGCGCAGAATCGGGCCTGGTACGGCAGGAGGCACGGCGTCCTCTTTCCCGTCGACCGTCGCTTGACGCGACGGTAACTGTATGAAATTCGCCCCCCACGGTCAGTATGGACGGCGCGACCGGCGTCGGAGGTTCCGGCAAGGGCGTGTCACGAGACAAAAAGAGGACTGTGGAGGGCGTCTTCACCAGCGCCCGCCCCCGACGCGCCCTGGTGGCGCACCCCGCCGGAGGGAACCCATGCGCACCGTCCTGCGCCGCCCCGACTTCCGTCTGCTGTTCGCCGCGCTCGTCGCGAGCATGGCTGCGGAGTCGGTCCTGCTGCTCGCCCTGGCCGTCTGGGTCAAGGATCTGACCGGTTCGGACAGCATGGCCGGGGCGACCATCTTCGCGGTCATCGCGCCGATGGCGCTCGCCCCGCTCGTCGGGTGGGTGGTCGACCGCTACCGCAGGCGACCCTTCTTCATCGCCGCCAACCTGGTCGCAGCAGTGCTGCTCGGCCCGCTGCTCACGGTCCGGGACCGCTCCGACGTCTGGGTGATCTACGTGGTCGCCGCGCTCTACGGACTCTCGTACATCACCCTCACCGCCGTGCTCAACGGACTGATCCGGCAGCTGGTTCCGGCCGATCTGCTGGCCGACGCGAACGGGCTGCTGCAGACCGTCCGGCAGGGGCTGCGGCTGATCGGGCCGCTGGCCGGGGCCGGCGTCTACGCCGCGGTGGGCGGCTGGCTGCTGGTCCTGCTGGCCATGACCGGCTTCCTGACCGCGGCGGCGGTGGTCGGGCGGCTGCGCGTGGAGGAGGGCGCACCGTCGCGGTCCGGTCGTCGCGGGCCGTCCGAGCTGGGCGCCGGGCTGCGCCACCTGACCCGGGAGCCGGCGCTGCGCCGGGCGCTGCTCGGGTACGGGCTCGGCTCGCTGGTGATGGGCTTCACCGAGTCGCTGATCTTCGCGTACGTCGATCTGGGCCTGCACCGCGACGCCGCGTTCGTCGGCGTGCTGGTCATGGTGCAGGGCGTCGGCGGACTGGTCGGCGGCCTGTTCTCGGCCGCCGTGGTCCGCCGGTTCGGCGAGGTCGGCGCGCTCGCCGCGGGCGTCACGTTCTTCGGGCCGGCCGCGCTGGCGCTGGCGTACCCCCGGTTGTGGCTCGGGGTGGTGGCGCTGCTGCTGGCCGGCCTCTCGCTGCCGCTGACGATGGTGGGGTTGAACACGCTGATCCAGCGGCGGACTCCGCCGCTGCTGCTGGGCCGGGTGACCGCCGCGGCGGAGGCGCTGGTCAGCGGGCCGCAGGCGCTCTCCATCGGCACCGGCGCGCTGCTCGTCGGCGTGTTCGACTACCGGCTGCTGTTCGCCCTGGTGGGGGCCGTCACCACGGCGGCCGGCGTCTACCTGTGGCGGGGCCGTGGGCTGACCACGCCGGTCACCGGGCCGGTCCGGATCCCGGCGCCCCGGCGGCCGGCCGACGACGGGGTGCTCAGTCGCGGGGGGTCCTGAACGACGGCGAGCGGCCGCACCCGGATCGGGTACGGCCGCTCGTGGTGTCGCGGGCGGATCAGCCGGGCAGCGCGGCCAGGTGCTGCTTGACCTGCGTGATCGAGGGGTTGGTCAGGGCGCTGCCGTCGGCGAAGCGCAGCGTCGGGACGGTCTGGTTGCCGCCGTTGACGCTCATCACGAAGTCCGCGGCCGCCGGGTCCTGCTCGATGTCGACCACCTCGTACGCGATGCCCTCCCGGTCGAGCTGCGACTTCAGCCGGTGGCAGTAGCCGCACCACGGGGTGGAATACATCGTCAGCATGGTCTGGTCCTCCAAGGGGTGGCTCGCGCCCGGTCCGATCAGGCCAGGCTAACCGCTGCAACGTCACACGATGCTGGGATGATTCCCTGCTGTGGGCGTTCACTCAGCGGCGGAACGGGTGCTGGCCGGGCTGGATCCGGAGCAGCGCTCGGCGGTGACCGCCCCGGCCGGCCCGGTCTGCATCCTGGCCGGCGCCGGCACCGGCAAGACCCGGGCGGTGACCTCGCGGATCGCGTACCGGGCGCTGACCGGCGACATCGCCGGCCGGCATGTGCTGGCGGTCACGTTCACCGCCCGCGCCGCCGCCGAGATGCGCAGCCGTCTCACAGTGCTCGGGGTGCAGGGCGTGCAGGCGCGCACGTTCCACGCGGCGGCGCTGCGGCAGGTCCGCTACTTCGCGCCCCGGCTGCTGGCCGGGCGGGCCATGCCGGAACTGCTGGACAGCAAGGTGCGGGTGGTCACCCTCGCCGCCGCCAAGGTCGGCCTGCGCGCCGACCGGGCCGCCGCGCGGGACCTGGCCGCCGAGATCGAATGGGCCAAGTCGTCGCTGGTCGAGCCCGGGGAGTACGTGGTCGCCGCGGCCAAGGCGCTGCGCGAGACGCCGTACGAGCCGGCCCGGGTGGCCGACGTGTTCGACGCGTACGAGCGGCTCAAGCGCGGCAACGGGGTGATCGACTTCGAGGACATGCTGCGCGCCGCGGTCTGGGGCATCGAGGAGCACCCCGACGTGGCCGAGCAGGTGCGCAACCAGTACCGGCACTTCGTGGTCGACGAGTACCAGGACGTCAACCCGCTCCAGCAGCGGCTGCTGGAGGCGTGGCTGGGCGGCCGGGACGACCTGACGGTGGTCGGCGACGCCAGCCAGACGATCTACTCGTTCACCGGTGCCACCTCGTCGTACCTGGTCGACTTCCCCCGCCTGCACCGGGGCGCGACTGTGGTCCGGCTGGTCCGCGACTACCGCTCCACCCCGCAGGTCGTCGGGCTCGCCAACGCGGTGATCTCGCAGGCCCGGGGCGCCGAGGCGCGGCTGCGGCTGGCGCTGCACGGCCAGCGCCGGCCCGGCCCGGAGCCGGAACTGCGGATCTTCACCGACGAGCCGGCCGAGGCGAACGCGGTCGCGGCGCGCTGCCGGGCGCTGGTGGCGGGCGGCACCCCGGCGCGGGAGATCGCTGTGCTGTTCCGCACCAACGCGCAGTCCGAGGCGTACGAGAAGGCGCTCTCCGAGGCCGGGGTGCCGTACGTGCTCCAGGGGGCGGAGCGGTTCTTCGAGCGGCCCGAGGTACGCCAGGCGATGATCGCGCTGCGCGCCGCCACCCGGTCGGCCGACGCGGGAACCCCGCTGCCGGCCGCTGTCGTCGAGGCGCTCACCGCTGTCGGCTGGGCGCCCGACGCGCCCCCGCCCGGCGGCGCCGCCCGGGAGCGGTGGGAGGCGCTCGCCGCGCTGGTCCAGCTCGCCGAGGAGTACGCGGCGCAGCCCGAGGCGGAGCCGGGCCTGACCGGGTTCAATGAGGAACTCGCCCGGCGGGCCGCCCAGCAGCACGTCCCCACGGTCGAGGGGGTGACGCTCGCGTCGCTGCACTCGGCGAAGGGGCTGGAGTGGGACGCGGTGTTCCTGGTCGGGCTGGCCGAGGGCACGCTGCCCACCACGTACGCGAAGACCATGGAGCAGGTCGAGGAGGAACGGCGGTTGCTCTACGTCGGGATCACCCGCGCCCGGGAGTGGCTCTGGCTGTCGTACGCCACCGCGCGCTCGCCGGGCGGGCGGGCCCGGCGGCCCTCCCGGTTCCTGCCCCAGCTCGACCGGTCCGGCGGCGGTGAGCGGGCGGGCGGCGCCGGGCCGGCGCGGCGGGCCGAGCGGCGCCGGCCGCAGGTGGTCTCGTGCCGGATCTGCGGCGCCACGCTGCTCGCCGGCGCGGACCGGAAACTGGGCCGCTGCCCGACCTGCCCGTCGGACATCGACGAGGAGCTGTACGAGCGGCTGCGCGAGTGGCGGCAGCGGGTGGCGGGCGCGCAGAAGGTGCCGGCGTACGTGGTCTTCACCGACGCCACGCTCACCGCGCTGGCCGAGCGGAAGCCCGGCCGCACGGAGGAACTGGTGGCGATCGCCGGGATTGGGCCCCGAAAAGTCGGGCTTTATGGGGATACGGTGCTCGCCCTGGTGGCGGGCGCCACGGTGGACGACGTCTGCCCACAGAAAACTTCTGAAAAGTAGCCGTAAATCGTTTGCCCTCGCCCGAGGGCGAGGAATAGCCTCATGACACACCTCGCGAGCGGCGCCGTTCTGGCTGCTCAAAGGGGATGAGTCCACGGTCGGCACGAGGAGAGTAGGGAGGTGGCACCAATGGTGATCTTCACTTATGAGCGTCTTGCGGCGATGCCGTCTGCCGTCGCTCCGCTGTCGGCCGTCCGGGTGGCCCTCGCTGCTCGACCGTCGGCTCCGCAGGTGCACCAGGTCCAGGTTCAGGCCGAGCTGAACCTGACCGTTGCGCCGATCGCCGGAGTCGAGGGGACCAGTGGCTTCGCGGGCATGGGCATCGATGGCGCCAAGAAGCGCACGGATGTCCGCGGCGTTCCACCTCGAGGTAGACCGGTCTGATCCATCAGACACCGGCTCACCTCGAGGCCGCGGAACCCGCTACCGGGATCCGCGGCCTCAGTTTTTTGCCCCGCCGAAGTACGTCGGAATGCGATCCACGAGATCGAAGTGAGAGAGAGGTGACCGGAGGATGAGTCTGGCGTTGGCCCCACTCGACGTGAGCGTCGAGGTGGAGGCGAACCTGCCCTGCCGGAAGTTCGACCCCGACCTGTGGTTCTCCGACTCGCCCGCCGAGCTCGAGCTGGCCAAGTCGCTCTGCGGGGACTGCCCGCTGCGCGTCGAGTGCCTGGCCGGGGCGGTGGAGCGAGCCGAGCCCTGGGGCGTCTGGGGCGGCGAGATCTTCGAGCGTGGCGCGGTCGTCCCGCGCAAGCGGCCCCGTGGCCGTCCGCGCAAGGAGGACCTCGCCCGTGACGCGCAGCTCCGGGTCGAGGCGGAGGCGCGACTGGCGGCCAGCGGGCTGTCCGAGTCGCGTAACTCCGTCCGGCTGGCAGCCTGACACACCTACGTTCCGAAACCGACCGATGCCGGTGTCCCTCCACCGGCCGACCTGAGAGAGAAATTCTGATGCTGAACCTGCCGAACGGATTCGAGATGCAACTACTCCACGAAGCGTTGTCCAGGGCCCGAATGCGCCGGCCTCAGGCCGGTCGCACCACCACGAGCACTGAGGCAACCCGTTCCGCCCGTACCGTCGCCATGCGGGGTCGCAGCCAGTCGGCCCGCGACCTGGGCGTTCTGTAGAACGATCGCGTGAGGAAGGGGCGGTGACCGACAGGTCACCGCCCCTTCGCCGTTGCTGGCCCTGGAGGCTCAGGGCACCGGCGCGAAGCCTGGCAGCCACCGTTCCAGGATCGACCGGTAGGGCGCCTTCGCCTCCAACTGGCAGAGCACCCCGATCGAACCCAGCGTGACCCGGTGGATCATCAGGTACGACGGGGGCAGGTTGAGCTGCCGGCTGAGCTGGTAGGCGGGGGAGCGAGGGCTGGCCAGTCGGGTCGCCTCGCCGCGCAGCCAGGCCCGGGTGAAGCGGAACTCGTCGGCGGCGATCGGCTCCAGCATCGGACGGAGGAAGTCGAGCACCGCCGGGGCGTCGATCGACTCGGTGCGGCTGACGAAGCCCTCGGAGCGCAGCCCCTCCACCACCGCGTCGGCGTCCCCGCGCAGCGCCAGCGCCGCGATCCGGCCGATCGGCTCCGGCGTGCCCTGCGGCATCCGGGCCACCGCCCCGAAGTCGATCACACCGAGCCGGCCGTCCGGGAGCAGCCGGAAGTTGCCCGGGTGCGGGTCGGCGTGCAGCAGCCCGGCCCGCTCCGGCGCTGACAGGTGCAGCTCGGCCATCAACCGGCCGGCCTCGTCGCGCTGCTCCTCGGTGCCCTCCCGGATGATCTGGGACAGCGGGATGCCCTCCACCCACTCGGTGATCAGCACCCGCGGCGCAGCGTCGAGCACCTCCGGGATGAAGATGTCCGGGTCGTCGGCGTACGCGGCGGCGAACGCGCGCTGCGACTCCGCCTCCAGTTCGTAGTCCAGCTCCTCGGTGATGCGCTCGCGCAGCTCGGCCAGGAGCGGCTTCACGTCCAGCCCCGGCTGGATGGCCCGGAACATGCCGCCGAGCCGGGAGAGCTGCTTGAGGTCGGCGAGCAGCGCGTCACCGGCACCCGGGTACTGGATCTTCACGGCGACGTCCCGGTGCTGTGGGCCGCCGTTCGGCCCGTACCCCGGGTCGCGCCAGACCGCGCGGTGCACCTGGCCGATGCTCGCCGCGGCGGCCGGGGTGTCGTCGAACTCGACGAACCGGTCGCGCCAGTCCGGGCCGAGCTGCTCGGCGAGCACCTTGTGCACTGTCGCAACCGGCAGCGGCGGGGCGGCCTCCTGGAGCTTGGTAAGCGCCTGCCGGTAGGGCGCGGCGACCTCCTCGGGCAGTGCTGCCTCGAACACCGACAGGGCCTGGCCGAACTTCATCGCCCCGCCCTTGAGCTGCCCGAGCACGCTGAACAACTGTTCGGCGGTGCGCTGCTGGATCTCGGCGGAGATGACGTCGGACGCGAGGCCGGTCACCCGCTTGCCCATGCCGAGGACGGTTCGACCGGCGAACCCGAGCGGCAGGGCGGCGAGTTTGGCGGTGCGGGACACGGCCCGGCGCGGGATGTCGGTCACCCGGCCATTGTTACTGACTCGGGGCCTCCGCTGCTGCCGTGCGGCGGGTAGCGGCCGGGGCCAACCGAATCGGGCGACGTCGGCAGCAACCGCAGGAGGGGTGTGGCGGCCACCGACGGTAGCGGATCCGGCCCGGACCGCGGATCTCCACCGCGCCTCCCAGCGTCTCCGGCTGGGTGCCGTCGAGCTGGGCCAGCACCTCGGCCGTCGCGAAGGCCGCCGCGGCGAGCCCGGTGGCGGCGGCGCAGGCCCGCTCGCCCCGGTCGGCGGCGAGCTGGGCGGCGAGCGCGGGCCAGTCCGGATCCCGGTCGCCGCGGTGCAGGTCGAGGCAGCGCAGGCAGGGACCGACGGGCGGGCGGACCAGCGGACCGACCACCGGTACGCCGCCGCGCAGGTCGAGCAGCAGGTGGGGCTGACGCCGGCGGGCGTACCCGGTGGCGAGCAGCTCGGCCGGACGGTCGACGCCGAGCTGCACCACGAGGTCCGGCCGGGTCGCCCGAGACGGGCCGGTGACAGTTCCGGGCGCACACCGCTCCAGCGCCGCGCGTACCGCCGGAGCCAGCGGCCGGCCCAGCTCCGCCGCGGTCAGGCCGGTTCCGACCAGGTCACCGGCACCGACCGGACCCGCCAGATCGGGTACGACGTGCCCGACGCCGGCCTGTGCCAGCGCGACGGCGACCGCCGCGCCGAGTCGTCCCGTTCCGGTGACCAGCACCCGGGCGGTACGGCGGCGGCGCAGCAGCCGAGCCGGTGTGCCGGGCAGGTCGGGCGACGCGAGCGCGAGCGCGGTGGCCTCGGCGGCCAGCCGGGCCCGGGCCGCTCCGGCCAGGTCACGGGGGAGCAGGGCCTGTGACGGCACCACCAGCCCGGCGTCCCGGAGCGTGTCGAGCAGGGCGCGTGCCTCGTCGGGCGGAACCCGGGCGGTGCCCGCCTCGGCCAGCACGGCGCGTTCGCTGCGGGTGCCGTCGAGCAGGTCGAGCAGGCGGGCCGTCCCCGGCGAGGACATCTCCAGCAGCACCGCGCGGCCGGGCGACTCGCCGAGCTGGAGCGTGTGCCGGTCGCGCCAGAGCCGGGTCAGGCCGGGCAGCAGGACGGGACGGACGAGCGGCGTCGGATCGGTCACGCCACTGATCGTGACCGTCTCCACTCGTTCCGTCGCTCGTTGTCCACAGGTGCGGCGAGCCGTGGCCAGCGTTGTCCACAGGATCTCGCCGGTTTTCCACAACCAGCCGGTAACTCTGTCGGCTACCCGACCGGGGAGGGCGGCCGACAGCCGCCCTCCCCGGGTCTGCCGTACGGGTCAGACCTTGGCCTTGCCCAGGATGCGGTTCACTGTTGTACCGCACACCGGGCACTTGCCCTTGGCCATGTTCATGCCGGTCTTCGAGACCTCCACGTGCCCCTCGAAGTCCCGCTTCTCCTTGCACTTCACGCAGTAACCGTTGTAGGTCTGGGCCTGGTCGGCCACGGTAGCCTCCTCGTCTCGTCCGCCGGAGGTGTCCCGGCGGGTCTCCCTGCGGCGGCCCACGCGTGGCACCGGCGCCGGGGGTTCTCCGCGGTCAGTCGCCTGACCGTGGTTGGCGGACCCTACCCAGGTACGGGCGGTTCCATGTCAGCTGTGCGCCGACTCTGTGAGCAAGTCGACGTCGAGAGTGTGCATGCCGAGTAACGTCGGATAAGTCAGTTTCGCGCGGACACGCCGGGTGAAGCGCCCAGATCCGCTTCGTGCGGCCCCGCCGACTGTCGCTCGTCGTAGATCACTTAACGTGAACAGGGCCGGTCAGGTGATGGTCAGCTACCGTCGCAAAGAATTTTTTCCGGACTCCTGACAATCAACCGCCACTTTCCGGGCGCGTGTCGTCGTGTTGACTCTTGCGGAGTCCTGGTCAGTACGCATTAGCTTTCCATCGTGACAGTCAACCGAGGCTGCGCGGACCGGTAATGACCGTGACGCGGAAGCCCGTCGTCGAGGTGCGGCGCAGCCAGCGTCGGCGGCGCACGGTGTCCGCGTACCGGGACGGGGAGCGCGTCGTCGTGCTGATCCCCGACCAGTTCTCCCGGGCCGAGGAGAGCGAGTGGGTCGACCGGATGCTCGCCCGGCTCGCCGCCCGCGAGGGCCGGCTGGCCCGCTCGGACGCCGAACTGCTCGCCCGCGCCGCCCGCCTGATCGACCTCTACCTGACCGAATATGGGTCGGCCGCCGCGCCGGCGAGCGTCCGCTGGGTGACCAACCAGAACGGCCGCTGGGGCTCCTGCACGCCCGCCGACCGCACCATCCGGATCTCGCACCGGGTCCAGGACATGCCCGACTGGGTGATCGACTACGTGCTGCTGCACGAACTGGCGCATCTCATCGTGCCCAGCCACAACGCCGAGTTCTGGGCACTGGTCGCCCGCTACCCGAGGTCGGAGCGTGCACGTGGCTACCTGGAGGGCGTGGCCGCCACCGCCGCCATCCCCTGACCTCTGCCGTGCGTCGATCATGAAGTTGACCCGGCGTTTCGTCCACTTCGTCACCGCCAACCTCGTGATCGCGCGCGGGTCCGCGTGGGGGTGGGGTTAAGGTCGGCGAATGTCGCGACGTGTGGTGGTGGCGCTGCTCGGCCCGGTGACCTGGTCGCCGCCCGGAGTCGAGCCGGCGCGATGGCGTACCGCGCTCGCCGAGGACGTGGTCGACCTGCTGGCCACGCTGAACGAGGTGGAGACCGCAGTCGCGGTGACGGCCCAGGACCGATGGCTGGCCGACGCGGTGGTCTGGCCCGGCACCGCCGTGTACGAGGTGACCGAGCCGACGCCGAACGCGGTGTTCGCGGCGGTGGCAGCCGGGCGGCACACGTCGAAGACGGGCGGCTACGACCAGGTGGCAGTGGTGGCGGCGGATGCGCCGGACGTGCCGGGGCTGACGCTCGGCAAGCTGCTGCGGCCGCTCACCACCCGGCCGGTGGCGTTGGCCCCGGCCGAGGGAGGCGGAACCGGACTGCTGGGGGTGGCGGCGCGGCTGCCCGTACCGGCGTGGCTGCCGGCGCTGGACCTGGACACGACCGAGCCGGCCGAGGTGCGGCGGGCGGCACCGAGCCCGGGGGACGTGGCGGTCACCGCAGGCTGGCGCCGGATGCGCGGCCCGGCCGACCTGGCCGCCCTCGATCCAGCGGTCGAGGGCTGGGAGACCACCCGCGCCCTGCTGTCCGGCCGCCCCGTCTGACACCCGTCGACGCGACGATCTTGGAGTTGTGGCACCTGACAAGAGCCGCACTCAGGACATCCTGGGCGCCACAACTCCAAGATCGACGGGATGGGCGCGGTCAGCGCTTGTCGTCGTCCTCGCCCGGGGACTTCTCCTCCGGAGCGCCCGGGGCGGAGAAGTCGAAGTTCGCCAGCTCGTCGTCGAGATCGGTGCTCGTCGTGGCGAACGCCTCCGGTGCGGCGAAGTCGTCGTCGGAGGGCAGCAGGTCCGGGTGGCCCCAGACGGCGTCCCGGCCGGCGATGCCGCGGTGCTCGGTCAGCGCCGCCCACAGCACCGTCGCCTCACGCAGGCGGCGGGGCCGCAGTTCGAGGCCGACGAGCGCGGCGAACGTCTGCTCCGCCGGGCCACCCGCCGCGCGGCGACGGCGGAACGCCTCGCCGAGGCGTACGACGTTGGGCAGGCGGTCACCGGCGGCGCTGTCGACGACGTGGCAGACCCAGCCCTCGACCAGGGCGAGCACGGTCTCCAGCCGAGCCAGCGACGCCTTCTGCGCGGGCGTGTCCTCCGGCGTGAAGATGCCCTCCAGCGCGATCGCCTGCATCGACTCCGGGTCGGTCGGGTCGACCCGGCCCATCGCCTCCTCGATCGCCTCCCGGTTGACCCGGATGCCCGCGGCGTAGTTCTCCACCGCGGTCAGCACGTGCCCGCGCAGCCACGGCACGTGCTGGAACAACCGCTGGTGGGCGGCCTCGCGCAGGGCCACGTAGAGGCGTACCTCGTCCTCGGGCAGCTCCAGGCCCTCGCCGTACACCTTGATGTTGGCGGGGACGAGCGCGGCGGTGCCGGCGGGGCCGAGCGGCAGGCCGATGTCACCGGCGGAGAGCACCTCGGCGGCGAGCGAGCCGAGCGCCTGGCCGAGCTGGCCGCCGAAGAGGGCGCCGCCGAGCGTGGCGACCATCGACTGCATCGGGCCGAGCTGGGCGCGGGCCTCCGGCGGCACCAGGTCGCCCATCGCGCCGACCATCCGGCTGGCCACCGGGTCGCAGAGCTTGCGCCACACGTCGAGCGTCTTGAAGATCCACTCGTTGCGGTTCCAGGCGACCGAGGTGCGGATGCCGGAGGGCCACGAGGTCGCCGGCTCCAGCCAGAGGTCGGCGATGCGCAGCGCCTCCTCGACCGCGTTGCGTTCGAACGGCGACACCGCCGGGTCGCCGGCGGCGGCGAGCTGGCTGGCGGCCACCTGCCGGGCGAGGTCCCAGTTGACCGGCCCGCTGCCCGGCGCCGAGAGCAGGTGCTGCAACTGCGACATGAACTGCTGCATCGCCGCGGGATCGTTGGGGTCTGGTGGTTGACCACCCGGGAGCGCGAAGCCGAACGGAATATCAGGCACGACGTCTACGGTACGCGGGCCGCGCCGCAGGTCGTGCCAGTCGGCGTTGCGCTGAGGGCGAAGTCCTCGGGTCACCGCGCCGGGCGGCGGGGTGCGGATCGGTACGCTCTGGCGCATGAGACGTCGCGGCGTGACCGTCCTTCTCGGTGCCCTGCTCACCGCCCTGCTCAGCGTCGGCGTGCTGAGCGTGCCGCTGCCGTACGTGGTGCTCGGCCCCGGTCCGACGGTGAACACGCTGGGCAGCGAGGACGGCAAGGAGGTCATCCAGGTGACCGGCCGCGCGACGTCCACCTCCGTCGGTCAGCTGCGGCTCACCACAGTCGGTGTCCAGCCCACAGTGCGGCTGCGGTCGGCGCTGGCCGGATGGTTCTCCTCGGACGAGGCGGTGGTGCCGCGCGAGCTGGTCTACCCGCCGGGGGAGTCGCAGGAGGAGGTCGAGAAGCGCAACGCGGAGGACTTCCAGAACTCGCAGACCAGCGCCGAGACGGCGGCGCTGCGCGAGCTGGGCTATCCGATCAAGGTGCTGGTCAAGGCGGTCACGCCGGGCGGCCCGTCGGTCGACGCGCTGCGGCCCGACGACGTGGTCACCTCGGTCGACGGGGCGCCGGTGACGAGCGCGGCCAAGCTCACCGAGCTGATCCGGGCGAAGCCGGCGGGCACCGCGCTGAAGATCGGCTACACCCGGGGCGGCACCCCGGGGACGGCCACTGTGACCAGCCGTGAGCAGGACGGCCGGCCGCGGATCGGCGTGGAGATCGACCAGCAGCAGTCGCACCCGTTCACCCTCAAGATCGACCTGGGTGACATCGGCGGGCCGAGCGCCGGGCTGATGTTCTCGCTCGGCATCATCGACAAGCTGGAGCCGGCCGACCTCACCGGCGGAAAGATCATCGCCGGTACCGGCACCATCGACGACGAGGGTCGCGTCGGCCCGATCGGTGGCATCGCGCAGAAGCTCGTCGGCGCCAAGGACGCGGGCGCGAAGGCGTTCCTGGTGCCCGCCGACAACTGCGCCGAGGCGGTCCGCAACCCGCAGCCGGGACTGCCGCTGCTGAAGGTCGCCACGCTGGGTGAGGCATTGAAGGCACTCGAGACGCTGCGCGCCGGGGGGCAGCCGACGCGCTGCTGAGGCGGGGCCGGGCGGCGGCCGGCGGGCGGATCGTGACGTGACCTTGACCCGACGTGCTCAGGAACACCCCGTACTCTTGGTGCCTGGTCGGAGCCGATCACATCGAGCGTGCGGAGCCAACAGTGGTCATGCGTAGCAGTCCCTTACCGAGGATGAGTCGGCGCGGACGCGTCACCATCGGTGTCCTGATCGGGGTGTTCATCTTGTTCACCCTCCTCGGGTGGGGGGTCAACGCCTGGACCGACTGGCTCTGGTTCGACGAGGTCCGCTACACCCAGGTCTTCACCGGCGTGCTCGCCACCCGGCTGCTGCTGTTCCTGGTGGTCGGCGCCGGCATGGCGCTGCTCGTCGGCGGCAACCTCTGGCTGGCCCACCGGCTGCGGCCCAAGATGCGTCCGCACTCGGCCGAGCAGGCCACGCTGGAGCGCTACCGGATGCTGCTGAGCCCGCGGCTCGGCACCTGGATCGCGCTCGCCGCCGTCGTCGTCGGGCTGTTCGCCGGTCTGTCCGCGCAGAGCCGGTGGGGCCAGTGGCTGCTGTTCCGCAACGGCGGCGACTTCGGCGTGAAGGACCCGGAGTTCGGCGTCGACGTCGGCTTCTACGTCTTCCAGCTCCCGTTCTGGCGCTACGTGCTCGGCGTCGGCTTCACCGCCGTGGTGCTGTCGCTGCTCGGCGCGCTCGCCGTGCACTACATCTTCGGCGGCGTCCGCCTTCAGGGCGTCGGCGACCGGATGACGAACGCCGCCCGCGCCCACCTCAGCTCGCTGGTCGCCGTGTTCGTGCTGCTCAAGGCCGTGGCCTACGTGCTCGACCGGCGGGCCATGCTGCTGGAGTACAACGAGGGCGCCAAGCTCTACGGCGCCGGCTACGCCGACGTGAACGCGCTGCTCCCGGCGAAGGAGATCCTCGCCTGGATCTCCGTCGTGGTGGCGATCGCGATCATCGTGTTCTCCAACGCCGTCATGCGGAACCTGGTCTGGCCGGGCATCTCGCTCGCCCTGCTCGGTGTCTCCGCGGTGGCGATCGGCGGCATCTACCCGTGGGCGGTGCAGACCTTCGAGGTCAAGCCGAGCGCCCGGGACAAGGAGGCGCCGTACATCGAACGCAGCATCAAGGCCACCAGGTCCGCGTTCGGTCTCGACGGCACGAAGACCACACCGTACGCGGCCAGCAATCTCGTTCCACCCGCCAGCCTCGCCACCGACACCTCCGTGGTGTCGAACATCCGGCTGCTCGACCCGCAGCTCGTCTCCGAGACGTACACGCAGCTCCAGCAGGTCCGCGGGTTCTACGACTTCGGCTCGAAGCTGGACATCGACAGGTACTCGGTCAATGACAAGACCTCCGACTACGTGGTCGGCGTCCGTGAGATCAACTACGGCGAGCTGACCGACCAGCAGAGCAACTGGATCAACCGCCACACCGTCTACACCCACGGATACGGCCTGGTCGCCGCCCCGGCGAACCAGGTGGTCTGCGGCGGGCAGCCGTACTTCGTCTCCGGCTACCTCGGCGAGAAGGCGCAGGAGGCGTGCTCCTCGCCGACCGAGGAGATCCCGGCCCAGCAGCCGCGGATCTACTACGGCGAGCGGATGGAGGCGAGTGACTACGCGATCGTCGGGCAGAACGGCGACCGCAACGTCGAGTTCGACCGCCCCACCTCCACCGGTGGCGAGCAGTACTACACCTACACCGGTGAGGGCGGCGTCAAGATCGGCTCGTTCCCGCGCCGGCTGCTCTACGCGATCAAGGAGCAGGAGTCGAACTTCCTGCTCTCCGAGGCGGTCAACGAGAACTCGAAGCTGCTGTACGTGCGTAACCCGCGCGACCGGGTGGAGAAGGTCGCGCCGTTCCTCACGCTCGACGGCGACCCGTACCCGGCGGTGGTCAACGGGCGCGTCCTGTGGATCATCGACGGCTACACCACGGCGGCGACCTACCCGTACGCCGAGCGGGTCAACCTCCAGGCGGAGACCACCGACGAGCTGACCGGCCGGGGCACGTTCCAGCTCGCCCGGGAGAACGTCAACTACATCCGCAACTCGGTGAAGGCGACCGTCGACGCGTACGACGGCACGGTCAAGCTCTACTCGTACGACGACACCGACCCGGTGCTCAAGGCGTGGAACAAGGCGTTCGGCGGCGACCTGGTGCTGCCCAAGGGCGACATCCCGGCCGAGCTGGCCGAGCACTTCCGCTACCCGGCCGACCTGTTCAAGGTGCAGCGCAACCTGCTGACCAAGTTCCACGTCACCGACCCCGGCGACTTCTACTCCGGCCAGGACTTCTGGCAGGTGCCGAACGTGCCGGACGCGCCGGACAGCGGGCAGAAGCAGCCGCCGTACTACCTGTTCACCCAGTTCCCCGGGCAGGACGGGCCACGCTTCCAGCTGACCTCCGCGGTCACCCCGAACGGGCGGCAGAACCTCGCCGCGCTGGTCTCCGGGTCGTACGTCGACGGGCAGCCGAAGCTGGAGGTGCTGGAACTGCCGGATCAGACCCGGATCTCCGGGCCGACGCAGGTGCACCAGCAGATGACCAACAACGGCGACATCCGGCAGCAGCTCAACCTGCTCTCCTCCAACCAGGCCCAGGTGCAGTACGGCAACCTGCTCTCACTGCCGTTCGCCGACGGCATGCTCTACGTCGAGCCGGTGTACGTGAAGAGCAGCAGCCAGGACGCGTACCCGCTGTTGCAGAAGGTGCTGCTCTCCTACGGTGACGGCGGCTCGTACGTGGTGCTCGCCAACAACCTCGCCGACGGCATCAAGCAGCTCGTCGAGCAGGGCAAGCAGGCGCCGAACAACAACCCGCCGCCCAGCACCGACGACAACCCCACGCCGCCGCCGACAGGGGGCGACAACAACACGCCGCCGCCGATGAGCGGGGAACTGGCCCAGGCGGCTGCCCGGGTGCAGACCGCGATCGCCGAGGTCAAGGCCGCGCAGACGTCCGGCGACTTCGAGCGGTACGGGCGTGCGCTGAAGGCGCTGGACGAGGCGATGAGCGCGTTCCAGCAGGCCCAGGCCGCGGCCGGCGGCTCGGGCAACCCCGCGCCGTCGGGCAGCGTCTCGCCACCGGCGCCGACGTCACCCGCGCCGACACCGGGCGGCTGACGCCGAGCTGACACCACGAGCCCGTGGTCCGGGACCGCAACGGTCCCCGGACCACGGGCTCTGTCGTGAAGCGGACTTCCCGGCCGCAACCCCGCACCCCGCCGCGCCGTCAACAGTGCAGGTGAACGTGTGGGGGCGGGAGGGCACATGCGTGACGCGGACAGCTTCGACGACTTCTACCGCAGCACGTCGGGGCGGGCCGTCCGGTACGGCTACGCGGTGGCCGGCGACCCGGCCGAGGCCCAGGATCTCGTGCAGGAGGCGTACGCCCGGGCCTGGCGGCAGTGGGCGAAGCTGGCGGGCCATCCCGCGCCGGAGGCGTGGCTGCGGCTGGTGATCAGCCGGCTGGCGACCGATCGGTTCCGGCGGCTGCGCGGGTGGCGCCTCGCGGCCAGCCGCACCGGCCCGCCACCCGACGTCGGGCCGCCGGGCGAGGACACCGTGCTGCTGGTCGCGGCGCTGCGGCAGCTCCCGCCCCGGCACCGGCAGGCGCTCGCCCTGCACTACCTGTTCGACCTGCCGGTGGAGGAGATCGCCCGGGAGGCCGGCGTGCCCACCGGCACGGTGAAGTCCTGGCTGTCACGGGGACGGGCCCGGCTGGCCGAGCTGTTGCCCGGCGTCGCCGCCGAGGAGCTGGAGGTCAACGATGTCGCCTGAACTGCACCGCTACTACCGGTCCCTCGCCGCCGACACCGACGAGCGGGTCCTGCCGGCGCCGGACCGGCTGCGCCGCAGCGCCGACCGCCGGGCCCGACGCCGCGCCGCGCTCACCGTCCTGGCCGCCGCCGGCCTGGTCGCGGGCACGGTGGCCGGAAGCCAGCTGGTGCTCGCCGCCGGGCCGGGCCCCGACCCGGTTCCGCCCCCCGCGGGTACGCCCACCCCACGGCCGTCGTCCGCCGCGCCCTCGGTCGCGCCGTCGCCCACCACCGGATCGCCGACCCTCGGCCGTACTCCCGGCTCGCGGAGCCCGGTCGTGACCACCACGCCTCCGGCCGCCGCGGCCCCGACCACGGTCCCGGACCGGGCGTTCTTCGTGCTTCCCGCCGCTAACGACGCCGGCACGGGCAACTACTTCGGCCCGGGACCGGTGTTGCCGGCGCTGTGCGGGGCGACACCCGGCGACGAGCGGGTGGTGGCTCGGCGGGCCCGGTCGTTGCCGTACCGCCGGGCCGGCGCGCCGGCTGACGAGGTGCCGTCCGGCAACTACCGGCACAGCATCACGATCTACCGGTCCGGCGGCGCCGGCGCCGCGCTGGCCGAGCTGCGCGCGGCGGTCCGGGCCTGCCCCGAGCAGCCCGCCCGGGGCGCGCCGTCGGTGACGGTGCGGCAGCGTCTGCTGCCCGACACCGGGTACGGCGACGAGTCGGTGCTGTTCGAGACGCGGACGCCGTACCGGGACGCCAACGGCGATCCGAGCGGCGGCGACGAGGTGCACCTGGTGCGTGCGGTGCGCTCCGGCGACGTGGTGACGGTGCTGTGGGAGCAGGGCTGGGAGAGCACCTCGACCCAGCGTCCCCAGTTCGACGCGGACAGCCGCCGGGCGGTCGAGGCGATCCGGCGGTGGCTGGACTGAGTACCCGTTTTGCGCCTCCCCGGGTCGGTGCGCTACGGTTATCGAGCCGACGCGGGGTGGAGCAGCTCGGTAGCTCGCTGGGCTCATAACCCAGAGGTCGCAGGTTCAAATCCTGTCCCCGCTACTCATGACGAAGGCCCCGGAGTTCTCTCCGGGGCCTTCGTCGTTCCGGCCCGAGGCGCCCCGGAAACGGCCGGCGCCGGGATCGGGTACCCGGCTGATCTCCAGGATCGGGGTGCGATAAGCTGTATGAGCCGACGCGGGGTGGAGCAGCTCGGTAGCTCGCTGGGCTCATAACCCAGAGGTCGCAGGTTCAAATCCTGTCCCCGCTACAAAGGTTCAGGCCCGGAATCCACGGATTCCGGGCCTGAACTCATTCCGGCGCCGTCTCGGTGAGGGCGAGCAGTTCCGCGCGGGCCAGCCGGAGCTGCTCGTGCGTGACGTAGGCGGTGCCGATGCCGATGGCGATTCCCTCCGCGGCGTAGCGGACGGCCCAGACGCGGCCCGGCGGCAGGCCGTCGGCGGCGAAGGCGCGGTTCCAGCGTGCCGGGTCCTCGGGATCCACCGCGAGCACGTGCTCCATGCTGTCGACCCCGAGTTGCGCGAGCAGGCCGGTGGCGCTGTTCAGTTCCGCCAGGTACGCGCTGTCTCCGGTGAGGGCGCGCACGTACCCGCGGGTGAAGGCTCCGGGCCGGTCGTCGGCGGGGTCGACGTGGGCGTTCACCTCCGCCCAGAACCGGGTGATCACCTGCTCGACGAGGGCGGCGAACAGGTCCTCGCGGGAGGGGAAATGGTGCATCAGGCCGCTCTTGGTGACACCCGCCTCCTGGGCGATGGCGGCCAGGCTGACGTTGGCGCCGTGCTGGGTGACCACCCGTTCGGCGGCGTCCAGCACTGCTCGCCGGGTGCGTGCACGATCGCGGATCGGACGACGTTCAGTGGTTGACACGAACACCTCCACCGGACACGGGCTCGGAGGGAATGATCTTCCAGGCCACCACCGCGGCGCCGACCAGGATCACGGCGGCCACGAAGGTGGCGGACTGCATCGCCTGGGCGAAGGCGTCCTGTGCCGCGGCCACGACGCCGGGCGTCGGTGACCCGTACACGGCTGCGGCCAGGGAGTCCTCCGCCAGCGCCCGATCGGTGGCGGTGGCCCCGGCCGGGAGCGTCAGCGACGAGCGGTAGAGCAGCCCGTGCAGCGAGCCGAGGACGGCGATGCCGAGCGCGCCGCCCAGCTCGTACGCCGTCTCGGCCACCGCCGACGCG
The DNA here is from genome assembly GCF_008868145.1 of Micromonospora sp. AMSO1212t. Lineage (NCBI taxonomy): Bacteria > Bacillati > Actinomycetota > Actinomycetes > Micromonosporales > Micromonosporaceae > Micromonospora > Micromonospora sp. AMSO1212t. The sequence continues at coordinate 1,588 of NZ_WBKS01000071.1, read as the reverse complement.
GCACCCGCGCGCCGCTCCGGGACGGCGCCGACGACGGCGTCCGTCGAGAGCGTCATGGCGACACCGATGCCGAGCCCGATGACGGCGAGGCCGACGCCCAGGCCCCAGTAGCTCCGCAGGTCGACGCTCATCCCCATGACGGCGAGCCCGACGGCGGCGGCCATCAGTCCCAGCCCGATCGCGCGGCCCGCACCCAGCCGCGCCAGCAGGACGCCGATCAGCGCCACCACGAGCACCGCGGCGAGTGTCCCGGGCAGCTCGGCGGCGCCTGCCTTCAGAGGGCCGAAGCCCCGGACCAGCTGGAGGTACTGGGAGAAGAAGAACAGCAGCCCCAGGAACCCGAAGATGGCCAGCACGTTGGCGGCCAGCGCGCCCGAGAACGCCGGCACCTTGAACAGCGAGACGTCGAGCAGCGGCACCGCCAGCCGGTTCTGCCGCCGCACGAACCACCATCCGGCCAGCAGCCCGGCCGCGGCTGCGGCCACGGTGAGGGCGTCGACCCCGTCACTGAACAGACGCTTGAGGGCGAAGACCAGCGGGACGATCGTGACGATGGACAGCGCCGAGGAACCCACGTCGATCCGCGCCGGCGCCTCGCCCTTCGACTCCGGCAGCAGCAGCCACCCCGCCACCAGCGCCAGCACCATCACCGGCACGTTGATCAGGAAGACCGATCCCCACCAGAAGCGCTCCAGCAGCGCGCCGCCCACCAGCGGGCCGAGCGCGGCGCCGGCGGTCGCCCCGGCGGACCAGAGCGCGATGGCCCGGGCCCGCTGAGCGCGATCGGCGAACATCGAGCGGACGATCGAGAGCGTCGACGGCATCAACGTGGCGCCGGCCAGGCCGAGAAGGGCGCGGGCCGCGATCAGCACCTCCGGCGTGGAGGCGAAGGCCGCCAGCACGGACGCCGAGCCGAACCCCACAGTGCCGATCATCAGCAGCCTTTTCCGGCCGATCCGGTCGGCCAGGTTGCCCATCGTGATCAGGAGCCCGGCGAGGACGAAGGCGTAGATGTCCCCGATCCACAGGATCTGCGTGGCACTGGGCCCGATGTCCTCCGTCAGGGACGGGACCGCGAGGTAGAGGACCGTCCCGTCGATGGCGAGGAGAAGGACCACGAGGACGAGGACCACGAGGGCCGCCCATTCCCGCTTTCCGGCACGGGCCGGCGCGGGGTTGGAGCGCAGGGAGGAGGTCACCGGCCAACCGTAACAGTCCAAATGGACGGCTAATCGTGAACAAAGCCACCCGGGCTGCGGCAGCGGCCCTTCGCCGCGTCCGGCGGCATCCTTTCCGTCCGCCGTGCCCCGGTTGCGGGTCTCGGCGAGGATGGGGGCATGTCTGCATGGAACAAGTGGTGGGGCCGCCTGGGCGCGGTCCTCGGTACGGTCGTGCTCTCGGTCTTCGTGCCGGTCGCGGCCTGGGCGTCGTCGGGCACCGGCGAGATCGTGGTGGAGGCCGCGCGCCGGCGCTCCCGCGGCGGGTTCGGCTTCCTCGGCCTGCTCTGCTGCCTCGTGGTGGTCGGCGGCATCGTGCTGCTGGTGGTGCTGCTCACCCGCAACCGCCGCAACCGCCCCCCGCGCTGACA
>NZ_WBKS01000070.1:0-29811 GCF_008868145.1 Micromonospora sp. AMSO1212t | reverse complement strand
AGAGGCGGGTCCCGTGGCGGGGCGGGGGGAGACTCGACCGGCCAGAACCAGGCCGAGCAGGGCACAGGCGGCTGCGACGGCCAGCGTGGTGGCGTAGCCGGCCGGGCCGGGGGACGAACCGGCGGCCAGGACCGTGCCGGTGAGCGCCAGCACCGTGGCGGCGGCGAGCGAGTCGCCCAGTTGAAGCGCCGAACTGTTGCGGCCCTGCTCGGCCGGGGCGGACTGCGCCAGGGTCAGCACCGACAGCGACGGGTAGAGCAGGCCCATGCCGAGCCCGGCCACGGCCCAGGAGAACACCGCAGGCAGCACCGGCAACCCGGGCAGCAGCGCCGACGCGACGCCGGCCGTACCGATCGTGATGCAGGCCAGCCCGGCCCGGGGCAGGGTGGCAGCCGAGCGGGGTGAGCCGATCCGGCCCTGGATCCACGAACCCACCGACCAGGACAGCGCCCCGACGGTCAGCACCAGGCCGGCTCCGGTGGGCGAGAAACCGCGCTCCCGGGACAGCATCAGCGGGATCACCACCTCGGCGGCCACGAACGCCGCCGACGCCAGCGCGCGCAGCCCGATCACCGTCGGCAGTCCCCGTGCCGCGCGCAGGAAACCGGCCGGCAGCAGGTGCGGCACGCAGACGAGCAGCCCGGCCAGCGCCCCGGCGATCAGGCCGGCGGCGAGCACGCCGCGCTGCTGCCCCCCGTAGTGCAGCAGTGCGGCGCTCGCCCCCGCCCCGCAGGCCCAGCCGATCCGGGCCAGCGCGCCCGCCGGCGGCCGGGTCGCCACGGTGGCGGTCAGCGCCCGCAGACCCGGCTGGACCAGCAGCGCCGCCGGGATCGCCACCGCCGGCACCGCAAGGAACACCCACCGCCAGCCCAGGTGTTCCACGATCAGTCCGGCCAGCGCCGGACCGACGAGCGACGGCACCACCCACGCCGCGGCGAACGCGGCGAAGATCCGACGCCGCAACTGCTCCGGGTACGCCTGGCCGACGACCACGTAGAGCGCCACCGAGACCAGTCCGGAGCCGAAGCCCTGCACCACCCGCCCGACGACCAGCACCTCCATGGTCGTCGCGGCACCGGCCACCACCAGCCCGGCGACGAACCAGACGACACCGTGCCACATGGCCGGGCGTGGCCCGCGCGCATCGCACCAGATGCCGGACGCGACCATCGCCACCACGCCGGAGGCGAACGAGCCGCCGAACGCCAGCGCGTACAGGCCGAGCCCGTCGAGGCTGCGCGCCACTGTCGGCATGGCGGTGCCCACCGCCAGCGCCTCGAACGCGAGCAGGGACACCAGGGCGACACTGCCCACCGTCATCGCCCGCAGGCGCGGCGACCACAGGTCGACGGGTGGATCAGCCGGTACGGCGGTGGTGCTGGTCATGGCGTTCAGCCTCGGACCTCACCCCCGGTTGAGGTCAACTGTGTCGCGCGTCTCGTCCCGCGCGGCAACGGCGGGCCGACGCCGGAAACTTCTGCCGTCGAGGTGGCATAACGGACGCCGCGCCGGGAAGTCGGGCCGCCGGGACGAGACCGGGAGGCGAGATGGCGCTGGGACGGTTCGCCGGTCTCCTGCTGTCGCCGACGGTCGTACCGGAGGCCGCCGCGCGCGTCGCGCGTACCGTCGGTTCGGCCCTGCCCACGGACGCCGTGCCGGCCCGGGTCACCGAGGTCGCGGGCAGCGTCGGTACGGCCGCGGCCCGGCTGGCCCGCCTCACCGGGCTGACCAGCCGCCGGGTGTGGTCGCAGGACGGCCGCCACCACATCGAGGTGCACGGCGTCTGCCAGGACGGCGGCGACCGGCTGGCCCGCCAGGTCGAGGCGGCGCTGGAGTCGATGCCGGGTGTGACCTGGGCGCGGGTGAACGCGCCGTCCGGCCGGGTGGTGGTGGCGACCGGCGATCCGGCGCCGAAGCTGCGCGACCTGATCGCCACGGTGGCCCGTATCGAGCGGACCTGCCCGTACGAGCCGGACCCGGAGATCGAGCCGCCACAGCCGCCCGAGGACGGCCCGCGTACCGCGCGGACGTTCGGCGCGCTGCTGTCCGACGTGCTCGGGCTGGGCATCTCCGCCGCCACCCGCGTGCTGCCGCTGACCCCGATTCCGGCCGAGGTGGCCGGTCTGCTGGGCGCTGTCGACCTGCACCCGAAGCTGCACGCGCTGGCCGGCCTGGGTATCCGCGCCGACCCGCGCGCCGAGCTGCTCTTCCCGCTGGCCGAAGCGGTGGTGCAGGGTCTCACCGGCGGCTGGGCCGGCATCGTGCTCGACGGCGCCCAGCGCGTGGTGCAGTGGGGCGAGGGTGCCGCTCAACTGACCGCGTGGCGGCGGGCCGAGCCGCACCTGACCGGCGACCCGGAGCGGGCGGTCGCCCGGGTGCCGGACGGCGAGCGGCCCTGCCCGGTGCCGGACGGACAGCCCGAGCGGTACGCCAAGCGGGCGCTTCCGGCCGGCGCGGTCGCCGGGGCGGCGGCGCTGCCGGTGCTGGGACCGAAGCGAGCCGCCGCACTGGCGCTGTCCTCACTGCCGAAGGCGCCCGGCTCCGGCCGGGAAGGGTACGGCGCCCAGCTCGGCCGGATGCTCGCCCGGCGCGGTGTGATCGCGATGGACCGCAGCGTGCTGCGTGAGCTGGACCGCATCGACACGGTGGTGCTGGACGCGGCTGTGCTCGGCTCGAACCGGGGAGTCCTGGCGGACCTCGCGCCGCTGGCCCACGCCGACACCGAGCAGGTCGCCGCCCGGGCGTTCGCGTTGTTCGACCCGGCCGAACCGGACGCGGTACGCGCCGACGGCGGCTGGCGGATCGGCCCGCTGGACCGCCTCGGCACCGACGATCCCGGGGACACCCCGGACAGCGCCCGGCTGCGCGCCGACGGTGGACGGCTGCTCGGGCTGGCCGAGAACGGCCGGCTGGCCGCCGTACTGCGGGTCGAGCCGGAGCCCGCGCCCGGCGTGGACGCGCTGGCGTCGGCCGCCCGGCAGGCGGGCCTGCGGCTCGTGGTCGGCGGCGCGGACGACGGCCGGTACGACTTCGCGGACCTGCTCGTACCCGGTGGTCCCCGGCTCGCCGACGCGGTGCACGACCTGCAACGCGAGGGCGCTGTGGTGATGGTGGTCTCCGGTGAGCGGTCGGCGCTCGCCGCGTCCGACTGCGGCCTCGGCGTGTACGGCCCGGACGACCTGCCGCCGTGGGGCGCGCACCTGCTCGTCGGCGACGACCTGCGGGTACCCGCCCTGCTCGTCGACGCCGCCGGGGTGGCCCGCCGGATGACCGAGCAGAACGTCCGGATCGCCATGGCCGGCAGTGGGCTCGGCGCGCTCGCCGCGTTCACCGCCGACCGGCGGCGGCTGCCCCGCCCGGCCCTGGCGGCGGTGAACGGCGCGGCGGCGCTCGCGTTCGCGCACGGCGTGTTCCGGGCGCACCGGCTGCCGGACCGCACCGGCGCGCCGGTGCCCGCGCTCACCGCCTGGCATCTCATGCCGGCGCAGACCGTCCTCGACCAGCTCGACACCGGCCCGTCCGGGCTGGCCGAGGACGAGGCGGCCCGCCGTCGGCGCGTCGAGGTCGGGGACGAGCACGGGCCGGCCGGGCTGCTCCGCTCGTTCGTCGAGGAGCTGTCCAACCCGCTCACCCCGGTGCTGGCCGCCGGCGCGGTGCTCTCCGCCGCGTTCGGCTCGCTCGTCGACGCGGCCCTGGTCGGCGGCGTGGTGGGCGGTTCGGCGCTGGTCGGCGCGGTGCACCAGCGCAACACCGAACGGTCGCTGGCCGAGCTGCTGTCCCGCTCGGCGGTCACCGCACGGGTGCTGCGCGACGGCGAGGAGCGGGTGGTGCCCGCCGAGGAGCTGGTACGCGGCGACGTGATCACGATCAGCTCCGGTGACGCCGTACCGGCCGACTGCCGGGTGCTGACCAGCGACGGGCTGGAGACGGACGAGTCCTCACTGACCGGCGAGTCGCTGCCGGTGGCGAAGAGCCCGGAACCGGTCGTGGCGGCGGCCATCGCCGAACGGCGCTCGATGCTGTTCGAGGGCACCACTGTCGCCGCCGGGCACGGCACCGCGGTGGTGGTGGCCACCGGCGCGGAGACCGAGGCCGGGCGGAGCCTCGCCATGGCCCGGGAGGCTCCGCCCGCCAGTGGCGTGGAGGCGCGACTGGGCAAGTTGACCAGCAGCGCCGTACCTCTGGCGGCCGCCTCGGCGATCGCGGTGGCCGGGGCGGGGCTGCTTCGGGGCGTACCCCTTGCCGAAACGGCGGCGACCGCCGCGAACCTGGCCGTGGCGTCGGTGCCCGAGGGGTTGCCGTTCCTGGTCAGCGCCGCGCAGCTGGCGGCGGCGCGGCGGCTGGCCGAGCACGGCGCCCTGGTCCGCAACCCCCGGACCATCGAGGCGCTGGGCCGCGTCGACGTGCTCTGCTTCGACAAGACCGGCACGCTCACCGAGGGGAAGCTGCTGCTGGCGGGGGTCGGCGCGGGCGACGACAGGTACGCGTCGCTGGATCAGCTCGACGACGCGCTGCGGTTGACGCTCGCCGCCGCGGTGCGGGCCACCCCGGCGGCGGACGACCCGGACGAGTTGCCGCAGCAGACCGACCGGACGGTACGCCACGGCGCGGACGCCGCCGGGGTGGACGAGCGGACCGGTGCGGCGGGCTGGACCGCCACCGCCGGGCTGCCGTTCGAGCCGTCCCGCGGCTACAGCGCCGCTGTCGGCCGCACCGCCGGCGGGCTGTTGCTGAGCGTGAAGGGCGCACCCGAGTCGGTGCTGCCGCGCTGCACGTCCCGGCGCACCGCCGAGGGTGACCGGCCGCTCGATGCGGCCGGACGCGAGGAGGTGCAGGCCATGCTGGCCGGGCGGGCCGGTGCCGGGCACCGCATCCTCGCCGTGGCCGAATGCCCGGTCGCCACCGAGCAGGTGAGCGACGAGCAGGTCGACGGGCTGGTCTTCGTGGGTTTCCTGACGCTCGCTGACGGGGTGCGGGAGAGCGCCCGGCCGGCGGTGGCCCGGATCCGGGCCGCGGGCGTGCACACCGTCATGATCACCGGCGACCACCCGGCCACCGCCGAGGCGATCGCCGCCACGATCAGCCCGGACGACGGCGGGCAGCGCGTGGTCACCGCCGGCGACCTGGACCGGCTGGACGACGCCGCGCTCGCCGAGCGCCTGATGGCGACAGACGTGGTGGCACGCTGCACGCCCGCCCACAAGGTACGGATCATCCAGGCGTTGCAGCGCCAGGACCGGACCGTCGCGATGACCGGTGACGGCGCCAACGACGCGCCGGCGATCCGGCTCGCCGACGTCGGTATCGCTCTCGGTCAACGCGGCACTCCCGCCGCCCGCGCCGCCGCCGACCTGGTGGTCACCGACGACCGGCTGGAGACGATCATCGCCACGCTCGTCGAGGGACGGGCCATGTGGTCGTCGGTACGGCACGCGCTGAGCATCCTGGTCGGCGGCAACCTCGGCGAGATCGCGTTCAGCGTGCTGACCGCCGCCGCGACCGGCCGGTCCGCCCTGAACGGCCGGCAACTCCTGCTGGTCAACCTGCTCACCGACCTGGCGCCCGCGCTCGCCATCGCGGTCCGCCCGCCCGCCGACGACAGCGCCGACCACCTGCTGCGGGAGGGGCCCGACTCCTCGCTCGGCGTCACCATGACCCGGGAGATCGGCCTGCGCGCGGCGTCGACCACGCTGGGCGCGAGCGCCGGCTGGACGATCGCCAGGTGGACCGGCACCCAGCGGCGGGCCAGCACCGTCGCACTGGCCTCGCTGATCGGTACGCAGCTCGGGCAGACCGTGCTGGCCGGCGGCACCAGTCCCAGCGTGCTCGCCGCCACCGCCGCGTCGGTGGGTGTGCTGGTGGCAGTGGTCCAGACGCCTGGTGTCAGCCAGTTCTTCGGCTGCACCCCGCTCGGCCCGGTGGGCTGGACCATCGCCACCGGCTCGGCGCTCGGCGCGACGTTCGCCAACGGCACGCTGACCAAGCTGGTGGACCGCCTGCCGCAGCCCGGTTCGCATGGGCGTCCCGATCAGGGGTACGGCGAAGGACATGACGCCTGAGGTGACGTTCGTCGGTACGGCGACCACTGTGCTGCGGATCGGCGGCTTCACACTGCTCACCGACCCGAACTTCCTGCACCGGGGGCAGCGGGCGTACCTGGGCCGAGGGCTGTGGTCGAAGCGGAGCACCGACCCGGCGGTGACCATCCCCGAGCTGCCCCCGCTGGACGCGGTGGTCCTGTCCCACCTGCACGGCGACCACTTCGACCGGGTCGCCCGGCGCGGCCTGGACCGGTCGCTGCCGATCCTCACCACACCGCAGGCGGAACGGAAACTGCGTCGCTGGGGCTTCGGCGCGGCGGAAGGGCTGCCCACCTGGCGCGCGTACGAGCTGCACCGGGGCGACGAGACGCTGCGCCTGACCGCGCTGCCCGGCCAGCACGGGCCCGGCCTGCTGGACCGCGCGCTCCCCGACGTGATGGGCAGCCTGATCGACCTGGAACAGGGCGGGGAACGGCGCTTCCGCCTCTACGTCACCGGGGACACGCTGCGCCGCCCGCAGCTCGCCGAGATCCCCGCCCGATTCCCGGACATCGACGCCATGCTGATCCACCTCGGCGGCACCCGGATCGCCGGCATCCTGCTCACCATGGACGCCCGGCAGGGCGCCGACGTGGTGGAGCTGATTCGTCCGCGGCTCACCGTGCCGATCCACTACGACGACTACCCGGTGTTCCGGTCGCCGCTGCGGCACTTCGTCGAGGAGGCCCGGCGACGCGGCTTCGCCGGCCAGGTCCGTACCGTCCTTCGTGGCGAGACGGTCCCGCTGACGCCCTGACCGGTTTCCCTAGTGCCAGGTGGCGGCGGCCCGGCGCAGGCGGTCGTTTATCGCCCGGCCCACGCCGGTCTCCGGCACCGGCTCGGCGACGATCTCGGTCACCCCGGCCGCGTCGAGCCGGTGCAGCGCGTCGAACAGGCGCGCCGCCGCGGCCGTCACGTCGCCGTCGGGCGAGAGCACCTCCACCGCCGCCCAGTCGCCGTCCGCCGGCGGCTCCCGGAAGGCCAGGAATCCCCGCCGGCCGCCGCCGGGCTCGGCCGCAGCACCCAACCGCAACGGGGTACGCGGGGCGTAGTGCGCGGCGAGCGTCCCGGGCGCGACGGGCTGACCGGAGCTGCCCTGGCGCACCTCGACCGGGCCGACCGCCTCGACGAGCGCCTCGATCGGCAGCGCGCCCAGCCGCAGCACCACCGGCCGTTCACCGCGGGCGTCCACGATCGTCGACTCGATCCCGCACCGGGTGGGGCCGCCGTCGAGCACCACGTCCACCGCGCCGCCCAGCCCGGCCACCACGTGTTCGGCCCGGGTCGGGCTGAGCTGGCCGAACCGGTTCGCGCTGGGCGCCGCCACCGGTACGCCGGCGGCCGCGATCAGCGCCCGCGCGGACGGCTCGTCCGGTACGCGTACCGCCATGGTGTCCAGGCCGGAGGTGACGATCGGCGGAATGATCTCCGGCCGGTCCACGATCAGGGTGAGCGGACCGGGCCAGAACCGCTTCGCGAGCGCGGCCACCGCCGTGGGCACCTCGCCCACCAGCGCGGCGAGGTCGGCGGCGTCGGCAAGGTGGCTGATCAGCGGGTCGAAGCTGGGCCGCGCCTTCGCCTCGAAGATCCGCGCCGCGGCTCGGGCGTCGAGCGCGTTGGCGCCCAGCCCATAGACCGTCTCGGTGGGAAAGGCGACCAGCCCGCCGGCGCGCAGGACGGCGGCGGCCTCGTCGATGCCGCGCTCGGCCGGCAGGACGCGCGGAGATCCGGTACTCACGCTCCGACGCTAGCCTGCCCGGATCGCCGACCTGGCAGGACCCCGTCGTGGCGCGGCCCGGGCACGACGGTCGTGACGGCCGGAGTCAGTCGGCCGAGTGCCCAGCGGCGTCCACGTCGGGAAGCGTGGGCGCGTCGGTCGGGTAGAGGCCGGCGGCGAAGCCGTACACCTGATCTCCGGCCCGGGGGATCTGCGCGAACCGCCTGGCCAGTTCCTGGACCTCCGCCCAGAACTCGCGGACGTCCTCGATCGGGATGCGCGCGTGCAGGAGCGTGCACCGCAGCTCGTCGGCGGCGTGCGCGGCGGCCGCTTCCGCGGCGGCAGCGGCGAGCCCGTTGATCCCGGCCACGACGCGCTTGTCCTCGGGCCGGCTGAGCGCACCGACGTAGAACGTGCGGGCGACACGCCCGTAGAACCGTTCCTCGATGGCGCGTACCCGGCGGGTCCGCACCACGCGCAGCAGCCCGGCGTCGACCAGTTGGTTCACGTGGTACGCGACGCTGCTCTTCGGCCGGTCGACAGCGCGGGCCAGCTCGTTCACAGTGGCAGCGCGTTCCAGGAGCAGCTCCAGCAGCGTGCTGCGCAGCGGGTCGGCGAGCGCACGCAACTGCTCCGGTGCGCTGACCACGAGCAGGTCGTCGAGGTCGTAGTCCGGGATCCGCTGATTGACCGACATTTCTCGACCGTTCTAAGATTCTGGTTCGTTCGATAACTCTGGTCTGACAACTCAGGAGTGTAGTGATGGCCGAGATCGTGCTCTTCCACCACATTCAAGGGCTCACGGACGGGGTCCGCGCGCTCGCCGACTCCCTGCGCTCCGGTGGGCACACCGTGCACGCCCCGGACCTCTTCGACGGCGAACTGCCGGCCACCATCGAGGACGGCGCCGCGCTGACCAAGCGGATCGGCGGCGACGTGCTCGACCAGCGCGCCGACGCACTCGTCGCCGACATGCCGGCCGACCTCGTCTACGCGGGCATCTCCTGGGGCGCCGCCATCGCCCAGCGGCTCGCCCAGACCCGGGCCGGCGCCCGGGCCGCCCTGCTCTACGAGGCCTGCCTGCCGGTGACCGGCGAATGGGCGATCGGCCCCTGGCCCGACGGCGTGGCGGTCCAGGTGCACGGCATGGAGCAGGACCCGTTCTTCGGGCTGGAAGGCGATGTGGACGCCGCCCGTGAACTGGTGTCGATCGTCGGTCCCGAGCGCGGCGAGCTGTACGTCTACCCCGGCGACCGGCACCTGTTCACCGACAGTTCGCTGCCCTCGTACGACGCGGAGGCGACCGCGCTGGTGGTGAGCCGCAGCCGCGAGCTGCTCGACCGGCTCGGCTGACGCCTACTCGTCACCGCGCAGCCGCGCCAACGCGGCCGCGTACTCGGCGCCGGTCAGCACCCCGCGCTCGTACTGCCTGGTCAGCGCATGGATGTCACGCCGCTGCGCGGCGCTCGGAGCCGGCCGCCGGACCTGCTCCGGCGGGCCCGGACGGTCGGCGCGGACCGGATCCGGCGCCGGGCTCGCCGGCGGGCGCTGCTCCGAGGGCCGGGCGTTGCGGTGGCACTCCCGCAGGGTCGCGAGGATCTCGTCGTAGTGCTCCGGCCAGGTGACCAGCCGGGTCAGCTCCGGGCGGAAGTTGAACGGCCGGATGAAGTCCCCGCGCTGGATCGGTGTCTGCACCGGATCGCCGTCGATCCGCTCGATGACGATCGCGACGCGTCCCATGTCGAGGCCCACCATGGAACCAGTACCGTTGTGGATCTCCACGACCGACGCCCACGACACCGTGGTCGTGTGGAACAGCGAGCGCGAGCGTACGCCGATGTGGCTCACCCAGACGCCGAGCATCGCGCGGCGGACTGCGACGGCGAGACCGGCGGCGGTCCACGCCCCGACGAACGCCGCCATCGGGCCCGGCAGCCATCCGCGTAGGCCGGCGACCGTGTAGAACACCAGGTGGCCGCCCGTCCCCACCACCACGAAGATCGCGCCGACGGTGGTCAGGTCCAGCGAGTACGGGCGCCGCCACACCATCATGCCGCCAGAGTGACCGATCGTGTCGAGCGGTTCCGCGCGGAGTCAGCGCCCGGCTACCGGTACTGTGCGATCTGGATCAGGTTGCCGCAGGTGTCGTCGAACACCGCAGTGGTCACCGGGCCCATGTCGACCGGCTCCTGGGTGAACAGCACGCCGAGGCCCCGCAACCGGTCGTGTTCGGCGGCCACGTCGTCCACCGCGAACTGCGTCAGCGGGATGCCGTCGGCCGCGAGCGCCTCCTTGAACGCCTTGGCGGCCGGGTGCGCGTCGGGCTCCAGCAGCAGCTCCACGCCGTCCGGGGCGTCGGGCGAGACCACTGTGAGCCAGCGGTACTCCCCGGTCGGCACGTCGGTCTTCTTCACGAAGCCGAGCACGTCGGTGTAGAAGCGCAGCGCCTTGGCCTGGTCGTCGACGTACACGCTGGTGAGGTTGATTCTCATGGGTTCTCCTGGGTGGGTTCGGCGGACCTGAGCCATCGCTCGGTGATGGACCGCAGCGGCCGGGTGTCGAGGTGGTGGAACTTGTAGCGACCCTGCCGCCGCGTGACGATCAGGCCGGCGGCCTCCAGGACGTCGAGGTGCTGGGAGATCGCCTGCCGGGACGAGCCGACCTGGTGCTTCGTGGCCAGCCGGCCGCAGATCTCGAACAGGGTCTGACCGTCGCGCTCGGTCAGCTCGTCGAGGATCAGGCGGCGGGTGGGATCGGCCAGCGCCTGGTACAGATCGCCCACGTCACCCACCATATGCAAGGAGCAGCTTGCCTATCAAGAGGCTGCCCGACATCGGAGGACGTCATGCCCGGCTACATCCTCACCGGCGCTCCCGGCTCCGGTAAGACCGCGATCCTGCGCCACCTGGAAGTCGACGGCCACCCCGTCGTGGAGGAGGCCGCAACCGACGTGATCTCGCTTCACCAGGCGCTCGGTCTGCCCGAGCCGTGGCGGGAGCCGGACTTCGCCGACAGGGTGCTGGATCTCCAGCGGAGGCGTCGGCGCCGAGCCGAGACGCACGGCGCCGAGATCGTCTTCCACGACCGCTCACCCGTCTGCACGCTCGCGTTGTGCCGCCACCTCGGGTTGACGCCGCCGTCCGCCCTGCTCGACGAGATCGAGGGCATGACGACGGAACGGACCGTCTTCTTCGTCCGGAATCAGGGCTTCGTCGAGGCGACCGCGGCCCGGCGGATCAGCTTCGAGGAGTCGATCGTCTTCGAGCGGGTCCACGAACTGACGTACCGCGAGGCGGGATTCGATCTCGTCGACGTGCCGGCGGGACCGCTCGCGACCCGGGTGGCGACGATAAAGCAGACGGTCGATCGACTGCACGCGGCCAAGGCGCGGACATGACGTCCCGGGCGGCGACGACAACGGAGAATCCCGTGCGCAGGGGTGTTCCCCCGACCGTGGGGCGAGGAACCGCCGCCGGCCTCGACGAGCGAGGGCCGGCGGCGAGGTCGCGACGCGCCGTTCGGGGTGACGGATCAGCCGGCGAGCTGCCGCCGCACCGAGTCGGCGTCCATCAGGTACGACATGAACTTGAACTTGCCGTCCTGGACCCGGTAGAAGGCGGTCTCGGTGAACGACACCGACTTGCCGGTGGGGGTCAGGCCGTTCCACTCCTTGACCGGGGTGCCCGTGTCGACGAGGCGGGCGGCGATCCGGTCGCCCTCGACGACGACGTCCTGAATCTCCCAGTGGAGGTCCGGCACCGCCTCCACGTGCTTGTAGAACTCGGCCACCATGTCCGCCATCTTGACCGGGGTGCCGTTCATGATGACCTCCTCGTGGGCGAAGTCGGCCATGCGGGCGAACTCCCGCTTGTTCGCCAGGTCGACGTACCGCAGGTAGAAGTCGCGCAGTTCCTGGGTGGACATACCCGCATCAGTCACGGTGGCGCTCATGATCGTTCTTCCTCATCTGTTGATGCCGGCCCGTTTCCCCGGGCTGGTCGTTGCGGGAGCGGAACCACGTCCAAGTTTTGTACCGCTCGGTTCTACAACGACCGTAGCAGGCTTCTGTACCGATCGGTTCATGATCAGGGTCACGTTCTGTACCAAGCGGTACGAGGCCGGGCCCGTTACCGTCCTCGACGTGGACATGGCGGAGTTCTGGACGCTCCTGGAGCGGTCAGCCGGCGAAACGACCGGCCCGGACCACAGGCTGGACTGGTTGACGCACCAGCTCAGCCAGGTCTCTCTGGAACACGTCGTGGACTTTCAGATCAACCTGGAGGCCGCGCGTCGCCCGATCGACACGTACGCCATGTGGGGAGCCGCCAACCAGATCCTGGACGGGCTCTGCAGCAGCGACGCGTTCTGGTACTTCCAACCGTGGCTGATCGGCCAGGGGCAGCGCTTGTGGCATCACGTCGCCCAGAACCCGGACAACCTCGCCGACCTGGCCGCCGTTCGTGTGCTCGCCGGTCGCAGTCACGAGGAGTGGGCCGACGCGGAATGGCCACAGTGGGAGGAACTCGCCTACGTGGCGGCCGACGCCTACGAACGCGCCACCGGCCGGCGTGACGGGCTCTACGAAGCGCTGGACGCCCGAGGTCACCGCGCGTACGCGGACCCGGAACCGAACGATCAGCCATGGGACAGCGACAGCCTCACCGAGATCGCACAACGCCTGCCGCGCCTCGCGCGCCTGTTCCCCCGCCGGCATCACGTGACGCCCTGACGCGGAGCGTAGGGCTACGCCCCTGGGGCGGCTGTCTCGGCGGTCTCGATTGCCGACTTGAAGTCGGGACCGGCCCCGATCTGAGCGAGCAACACATTCGCCGCGTTGTAACAGTTGAAGCTTTCGATTTTTCCCTCACGGAGATACCAGAGATCTGCCGTCGGCACGTCGATACGGTTACCGGTCGGACGGATCTCGCCGATCGGAGTCGGGAACCCGCCGAGATGCGTTCCCTGGATTCGCAGCTCGACAGCAACAACGTCACCCATCACATGCATTTCGAGTAGCTCCCGGTGAACGTCGGGGAAGATGCCGGCGAAGCCCGCCAGCGCCTGCGGAATCTGGTCCCCGCGGAACGTCAGCGAATTCGGCATGTCGTTGAAGGTTCCATCCTCGGTGAACAAGGCGCGGAAACCATGTCCGTCGAGCACGCTCCCTTCCGCCAACCGGTACGCCTCGCGCACAACCTCTTCGTTACTTCTCACTTCTGCTCCTCCTGGGCGGCGACCGCCCACGTCGATGACGCCTGACCTGGTCGCATCAATGCACTCCAACGAAGCTAGCAAGTTATTGACCGTTTGGTCAATAACGTAGGCTTGGTCACATGCCGCGGCCCCGCAAGTTCGTCGAGAGTGATGTCGTCAGCAGCGCCAGCGAGGTGTTCGCGGCGCACGGCCTCGCCGCGACACTGGACGACCTGGTGCGGGCGACCGGCCTGGGGAAACAGAGCTTGTACAACGCGTTCGGCGGGAAACGGGAACTGTTTTTCCGGGCCCTCTCCGAGGATCGGGAGGAGGCGACGCGCGCCGTCTCCGAAGCACTCGGACACGACGGCGCCTCGCCGCTGGAGCGAATCCGGGGTCACATGCTCACGATGGCGATCGAGTTCAGCAGCAGCGACCGGCGGGTCTCGCTCACCACTCGCGCGCTGGTCGAATCGACCGGCGAGGAGGATCCACTCTCGACCGCCACGAAGGCAAGCATCGAGCAGCTCGCGGGGATCTACGCCCAGTGCCTGGAACATGCGCGGGAGAACGGGGATCTGCCGGAGGACGCGAACGTGCAGTCACTGGCGGTCTACTTCGTCGCCATCACCCGAGGAATGGAGTTGCTCGGCCGCGCCGGCGTGGGCCGCGCCGTTCTCACCGCGGTCGCCCTCGATGCGCTTCGCGTGCTCCACGGTCAGCGGATGGGGGACTGACCTTCATCTGACCAAGGTGGTTGCCAGGACTTCTCAGTGACCCTGCGCGTCTTCGGTGCCATATCGCGCCACCATCGTTCGGACGGCTTCTTCCACAACCTCGGACGCGCGGGCGGGCGTCACCGTCCAGTCCGGGAGCAGAAGGCCCGGCCAGAACAGGTAGTTGGAGATCATCCCGAGGAACTGCGTAGCGGCCATCTCCGGGTCGGCGACGTCCGCGGCTCCCGCGTCGTGCTCGGCCAGGAGGTAGAGCCGGACCGACTCGAAGTACGGCAGCTTGCCCTGCGAGAAGTGCGCCTTGCCCAGCTCGGGAAAGCGTGGCAGTTCCGCGATGACGATGCGGAACAGATCGGCCATCTCCGGCTGGCTCACCAGGGTCGCGTAGCGCCGTCCCAGAACGGTCAGGCCGGCCGTCAGGTCACCGGCGGGCGGCACGTCTGCGACGTCCTTCTCGGCCCACGAGTCGACGACGATGGCATCGAACAACGCCGCCTTCGTCGGGAACTGCTTGAACAGCGTCGCCTTCGACACGCCGGCACTGTCGGCGATACGCGCCAGTGATGCCCGGTCGTAGCCCAGCTCGAGGAAGAGCTCAGTGGCGGCCTGGACGATGAGCGCGCGCTTCTCCTGCGCCACGCGCTGGTGATAGGTCGACGGCGCTGAGGTCATCCGCCCATCATAGCGAGGTGAGTGGGTTGACTCACCACTCGCACAGGCGTAGCTTCGGCGTGGTGAGTTGCTCGACTCACCACCCGATTTCCGGGTTGACGTCCCTCGTACACACTCGGAGGATTCGATGTCCCGCTTCGCCAATCAAACCGTTCTCGTAACCGGCGGAACCGGTGGACAGGGGGCCAGCCACGTGCGCGCCCTGCATGCCGAAGGTGCCAACGTCGTCATCGGTGACATCGACGCCGAGCGTGGTGCCGGCCTCGCCGCCGAGCTGGGAGACAGGGCGCGTTTCGTCCGCCTCGACGTGTCCCAGGAGGAGTCGTGGGCGGCCGCCGTCGCGGAGACCGAGAAGGCCTTCGGTGCGCTCACGATCCTGGTCAACAACGCCGGGGTGCAGAACCCACCAGCTCTCATCGAGTCCACCGACCGGGCTACGTGGGCTCGCATCCTCGACATCAACCTCACCGGCACCTTCCTCGGCATCAAGGCAGCCGCCCCGTCACTGCGTCGCGCGGGAGGAGGAGTGATCATCAACATCGCCTCCACCATGGGCATCGGCGGTACAGCCTTCTACGCGCCCTATGTCGCCAGCAAATGGGCCGTTCGAGGGCTCACTCAGACCGCTGCCCTTGAGTTGGGGCGCGACAACATCCGCGTCAACGCGATCCACCCCGGCGTGATCGCCACTCCGTTCATCACCGAGCCGGCGGCCGGCAGCGACGCCCCGATCGCCGACTTCTACTCGCCCGAGCCGTACGCCGTCCCGCGACTCGGGCAGCCCGCCGACATCACCGCGCTGCTGTTGTTCCTCACGTCGCCGGACGCGGCCTTCATCACCGGCGCCGAATACCCCATCGACGGCGGACTGCTCCTCGGTCCCGCACTGCAGAAGGAAGCCGCATGAACCCCGCAGACCGGCATGGTGAGCGCAGCGGGCCCGACCCGCTGGCGCACCTGCCGCACGAGATCAGGCGTGCCATCGAGATCACGCCCGCGGCCGGGACCCGCGAACGAATCGTGGACATCACCACCACCGGCCGACGTACCGGACGACCCCGTCGCATCGAGATCTTCTTCTATCGCGCCAACGGCGCGACCTATCTCTGCAGCGGAGCGGGCGGAGGCGCGACCAGCTGGTACGCCAACCTACGAGCGAACCCGGCTTTCACCTTCCACCTCAAGAACGGCATCAGAGCGGACCTGCCGGCGCACGCGACCACAGTCACCGACTCCACGGAACGGGCCGCGGTGATCGCGGCCATCGTCGACGACCTCAACCAGCCCCACGACCCTGGCACCATCAGGCCGACTCATCCAGACGACTGGGCTGCCAGCAGGCTGATGCGAATCCACTTCGACTGAACCACCTCGCATGCCGGGAAGCGGTGGGCGAGACAGGTACAGCGCCCCCGGGACCGAGGTCAACCGGGGAGAAGCGCTGGTGCCCGCTGCGCACCACGGTCACTGGCCCATGGATGGCCCATGCCGGCCTTGGGGATGGAGAGGCACCCGCGCGTCATCCGAGGGCACGTATCAGCGCCAGTCTGGCTGCCGCATCGGCTGCGAAAATTGCTGTCCGTCGTCGGAGCACAGTGATAGGAAGTCGAAGTGCAAAAGACTTTGACGTTCTCGGATCATTTACGGCTGGTTGACGAACGGTCGACCGCCTTCCGCGCCGCGGTCGCTGCGGCGCCCAGCCTCGACGTGCCGGTGCCGAGCTGCCCCGAGTGGATGCTGTTCGATCTCGTGCAGCACCTGGGCATGGGCCGCCGCAGGACGGCCGCCATCGTCGCCGCCGGGCCGGCTGACGCTCCCCCGGAGAAGTCCGCTTGGGACGACGGCACGGGTGCGCCTCGGGAACGCGAGGCTCTCCTGGCCTGGTGGACCGAGTCCGTCGAGCGACTGACGAACGCGCTGCGTAAGGCCGGCCCGGACCGCGGTTGTTGGACGTTCTGGGGAGACTCGCAGTCACCGAAAAACTCCGGTGCATGGGCTCGGCGCCAGCTTCCCGAAATCGCGGTGCACACCTACGATGCCCAGCTCACCGTGGGGGCCCCGGAGCCGCTACCAGTCGAGGTCGCCCTCGACGGTTTCGACGACTGCCAGTTCACCCTCTGCTCGACGGATGTCGCCTGGCCGCACGAACCCGCCGTCGTCGATTACTACGCCACTGAGGGCCGCTCTTGGCGCCTTCGGCTGTCCCGCGACGGCGCACAGGCCGCCCGCCTCGGCGCGTCGGCTGCCAGCGAGGACCCGAACCCGGATTTGGCCGACGCCTCCGCCCGGGGCACGGCGAGCGACCTGGTCCTGTTCTTCTACGGCCGCATATCGCTGGATTCGCTGAAGTTCGAAGGTGACCGTCGTATCTTCGATCAGCTCGCAGCCTGGGACCCGTCCGCGTAACACTTTGGGTGAAGTGATCAGCCGCAAGGTCGGCGGATCTCGGGACGTACAGCGGTTCGGTTCCTCACCAGGCTGCGCGGAAGGCTCGCACCGGCCAGCATCATCAAAGTGCACGCCGTGCTGCGGGCCGCCTTGACCGACGCTGAGCGGATGGACCTGGTGCCGCGCAGCGTCGCCAAGGCTGCCAAGCCGCCGGTCCTCGGCCGGACCGAACGACGTGCCCTGACGCCCGAGGAAGCCAAGGGACTGCTCTCGGTGCTGACGGGGACGGGCTGGAATAGCTGCACCTGCACGACCTGCGCCACGCATTCGCCACGTTCCTGCTCGACCAGGGCGAGGAGCTGCGCACGGTGATGGAGCTGCTGGGGCACTCCACGATCCGGATGACGGCCGACACCTACGGGCACGTCCTGCCGGCGCGGGCTCGTCAGGCTGCCTCGGCCATCGACCGAGTTCTCGGTGAGGAAGGGACGGCGTGACCGATTGGCTGTACTCGGACCCGAGGACAACCAAGGAAAGTGCTGGTGGAGCCCAGGGGACTCGAACCCCTAACCCCTGCCTTGCAAAGGCAGTGCTCTGCCAGTTGAGCTAGGGCCCCGTGACGGCGTTCAGCGCAGGTCGGGCGCCGTGGTCGCCTCGTGCCACAGGGCGCGCTCGTCGTTCGAGGCCTTGACCTTCTTGGCCACGACGGCGGCCACACCGACGATGCCGGCCAGGATCAGGAGCTTCTTGAACATGTGCTTGACCCCTCGCGCTCGACTGTCGTCGGACGATGTGCGGTGGGGCTAGCTGGAATCGAACCAGCGACCTCAGAGTTATCAGCTCTGCGCTCTAACCGACTGAGCTATAGCCCCGCGTAGCGACGAGCTAGGTTAACCCATCGCCTCCACCGCGCCCAAATCGGGGGTCTGTGGTGGAAGCACCCGCGCCATCTCGAACCTACCCGGACGCACGACGCCGGGGCGACCGCTTTACGCGGTGCCCCGGCGTCGGTCGATCAGTCCCGCTCGGCGAGCGTCAGCTCGATCCCGCCGACCAGGTCGGCGCAGACGTTGTAGACGAACGCGCTGAGCGTGGCCAGAGCGGTGAACAGCACGACGTTCACCAGGCCGATCAGCGCCGACGTCAGGATCACGCCCTTGGCGGTGATCCGGAAGCCGCCGCCACCCTGGCCGCCGCCGGCGTTCACCAGGTCGGTGAGGCTGTCGTTGACGCTCTTGAACACACCCATGGCGTCAAGCGCCAGGTAGAGCACCGACGTCGCCACGACGACCACGATGAAGAGCACCACGGACACCGCGAAGGCGAACTTCATCACCGACCACGGGTCGATGCGCTTCAGGTTCAGCCGGGCCCGTCGCGGTCCGCGCGACGCGGCCGAGCTGACCGAGGTACGCGCGGCGCGTACCGCCTCACCCACGCGCGCGGCGCCGACGGCCGCCGCGCCGCTGATGCCCGGCGGCAGGCCGCCACCGTTGGCGGGCCGTGCCTGGGCGCTCGCGGCGCCGCTCGGGCGCGAGCCGTCGGGCGACGCCTGCGGGGCGGTGCCCAGGCCGGCGCCGATCCGCGGCTGCGTGCCGGTCGTCCCGGTGGAGGCCCGGCCGGTGGCCGACGGGGGCTTGATCGGCTGAGTGCTCGTGGCGTTCGCGGGCTTGGCGGCCGGAGCGGCCAGACCGTCGGCCGACGTCGGAGCGTCGACCTTGGTCTCGGCCGAGTCCCGGGAATCGGAGTCCTCTCCCGGCTTGTCCGGAGGCGGCGCCATGCCGGGAGCCCGGGTGAACTTCGGGGCAGGCGCGTCGGCGGGAACCGTGGCCCGGCCCACAGCCGCGCGGCCGGTCGCTGGTGTGCCGCCCTGCGCGGCCTCCTCCTCGACCGGAGTGGCCGAGGTCCCCTTGTTCCCCGACTTCGCCTGTGTCTCCGTCATCAACTAGTCCTGTTCGTCAGGCTCGTCGGCATTGCGAGCAATCGCCACGATAGTCACGCCGTCCGGGAGGTCCATCAGCTTGACCCCCATTGTGTTCCGGTCACGCGTACGGCGTACAGGCTTCACCGGAGTCCGGATGACGCCGCCGTTGCTCGTGATGGCGAACAGCTCGTCCTCCGGATCGATCACGACCGCGCCGACCAGGCCACCGCGTCGCTCGGTGATCTTCGCGGTCAGCACGCCCTTACCTCCCCGGCCCTGGACCGGGTATTCCTCGATCGGGGTACGTTTCGCGTAACCCCCGTTCGTCGCGACCAGAACGTCCCGACCCTCTCGCACCACCTCGACGGCGAGCAACTCGTCCTCGCCGCTGAAGCGCATGCCGATCACCCCGGAAGTCGCCCGGCCCATCGGGCGCAGCGCCTCGTCGGTGGCGTTGAAGCGGATCGCCTGGGCGTTCTTCGACACGAGCAGCAGGTCGTCCTCCGGAGCGACCAGGACCGCACCGACCAGTTCGTCCTCATCGCGCAGGTTGACCGCGATGATGCCGCCGGAACGGTTGGAGTCGAACTCCTCGAGCCGCGTCTTCTTCACCAGGCCGTTCTTCGTGGCCAGTACCAGGTAGGGAGCCACCTGGTAGTTCGGGATTTCAATGATCTGCGCGATCTGCTCGTCGGGCTGGAACGCGAGCAGGTTGGCCACGTGCTGGCCCTTGGCCACCCTACTGGCCTCGGGAAGCTCGTACGCCTTCGCCCGGTAGACCCGACCCTTGTTCGTGAAGAACAGGATCCAGTCGTGGGTAGAGCATACGAAGAAGTGGCTGACGATGTCGTCCTGGCGGAGCGTCGCCCCGCTGACGCCCTTCCCGCCGCGCCGCTGCGACCGGTAGAGGTCGACCTTGGTCCGCTTCGCGTACCCGGTGCGGGTGATCGTCACCACCACGTCCTCGCGGGCGATGAGGTCCTCCATCGAGACCTCGCCGTCGAACGGGATGATCTTCGTACGCCGCTCGTCGCCCCACTTCGCGACGATCTCGCCCAGCTCCTCCGACACGATCCGCCGCTGCCGCTCCGGCTTGGCCAGGATGTCCTTGAGGTCGGCGATCTCCACTTCGAGCTTCGCCAGGTCGTCCAGGATCCGCTGCCGTTCCAGAGCGGCCAGCCGGCGCAGCTGCATGTCCAGGATCGCGGTCGCCTGGACCTCGTCGATGTCCAGCAGCCGGATCAGGCCCTGCCGGGCGTCCTCCACCGTGGGCGAGCGCCGGATCAGGGCGATCACCTCGTCCAGCGCGTCCAGCGCCTTGGACAGACCGCGCAGGATGTGCGCCCGCTCCTCGGCCTTGCGCAGCCGGAACGCGGTCCGCCGCCGGATCACCTCGATCTGGTGCTCGACGTAGTAGCGGATGAACTGGGCCAGGTTGAGCGTGCGCGGCACGCCGTCGACCAGCGCCAGCATGTTGGCGCCGAACGTCTCCTGAAGCTGGGTGTGCTTGTAGAGGTTGTTCAGCACCACCTTGGCGACCGCGTCGCGCTTGAGCACCAGAACGATCCGCATGCCGGTACGCCCGGAGGACTCGTCGCGGATGTCGGCGATGCCGGCGAGCTTGCCCTCCTTGATCAGCTCGGCGATGCGCTCGGCGAGGTTGTCCGGGTTGACCTGGTAGGGCAGCTCACTGACCACGAGCGCCGGCCGCCCGCGCTTGTCCTCCTCGACCTCGACCACGGCGCGCATGCGGATCGAGCCCCGCCCGGTCCGGTACGCGTCCTGGATGGCCGCCTGCCCGACGATCAGGCCGTGGGTCGGGAAGTCCGGGCCCTTGACGATCTCCAGCAGGGCTTCCAGCGTGGTCGCCTCGTCGGCCTCCGGGTGCTCCAGGCACCACTGCACGGCCGCGCCGATCTCGCGCAGGTTGTGCGGCGGGATCTTGGTGGCCATGCCGACCGCGATGCCCTCGGAGCCGTTGATCAGCAGGTTCGGGATCCGCGACGGCAGGATGGTGGGCTCCTTGGCCCGGCCGTCGTAGTTGTCCTGCAGGTCGACGGTGTCCTCGTCGATGTCCCGCAGCATCTCCATCGCCAGCGGGTCGAGCTTGCACTCGGTGTAACGCATGGCGGCTGCCGGATCGTTACCGGGCGAGCCGAAGTTGCCGTTGCCGTCGACCAGCGGGTAGCGCAGCGACCACGACTGCGCCATCCGGACCAGCGCGTCGTAGATGGCCGAGTCGCCGTGCGGGTGGAACTGGCCCATCACGTCGCCGACGACGCGGGAGCACTTCACGTACCCGCGGTCCGGCCGGTAGCCGGAGTCGAACATGGCGTAGAGGATCTTGCGGTGGACCGGCTTGAGCCCGTCCCGGACGTCCGGCAGGGCCCGCCCGACGATCACGCTCATCGCGTAGTCGAGGTACGAGCGCTGCATCTCGACCTCGAGGCCGACCGGCTCGATCCGGTCGTGCTGGACGACCGCGGCCAGGGCCTCCGGGGCCTCCGGCTCGTTCGGGGTGGACTCGGGGATATCGGTCACTGTTAACCCTTATCAGACTCAGAGTCGTGGTCTCGCTGTGGATAACGGCTGTGGAAAGCGGCCAGACTGTGGATAACTCTGTGGACTTCCGGGCCGGCCGGTGGATGACCGGCCGGCCCGGCGCATCCGTCAGATGTCCAGGAACCGCACGTCCTTGGCGTTGCGCTGGATGAACGACCGGCGTGCCTCGACGTCCTCACCCATCAGGACGCTGAACAGCTCGTCCGCGGTTGCGGCGTCGTCGAGGGTGACCCGGCGCAGCGTGCGCGTCGCCGGGTTCATCGTGGTCTCCCACAGCTCGGGGTAGTTCATCTCGCCGAGACCCTTGAACCGCTGGATGTCGTCCGGGCGGGCGTTGGGCTTCTTCTGCTGGCGCAGCGCGATCAGCCCGTCGCGCTCGCGGTCCGAGTACGCGTACTGGGCGTCGTCGCCCTTCTTGTTCCACTTGATCTTGTAGAGCGGCGGTGCGGCCAGGTAGACGTGGCCCAGCTCGACCAGCGGCCGCATGAAGCGGAACAGCAGGGTGAGCAGCAGCGTCTGGATGTGCTGGCCGTCCACGTCGGCGTCGGCCATCAGCACGATCTTGTGGTAGCGCAGCTTCTCGATGTCGAAGTCGTCGTGGATGCCGGTGCCGAGCGCGGTGATCAGCGCCTGCACCTCGTTGTTCTTCAGCACCCGGTCGATGCGGGCCTTCTCGACGTTGAGGATCTTGCCGCGGATCGGCAGGATCGCCTGGACGCGCGGGTCGCGGCCCTGCTTGGCCGAGCCGCCGGCCGAGTCGCCCTCGACGATGAAGACCTCGGACTCACGCGGGTCGGTGGACTGGCAGTCGGCCAGCTTGCCGGGCATCGACCCGGACTCCAGCAGCGACTTGCGCCGCGCGAGCTTGCGCGCCTGCTGGGCGGCGATCCGGGCACGCGCCGCCTGGGACGCCTTCTGGATGATGATCTTCGCTTCGGCCGGGTTGCGGTCGAACCAGTCGACGAGCGACTCGTTGCAGACCCGCTGCACGAAGCCCTTGACCGGGGTGTTGCCCAGCTTGGTCTTGGTCTGACCCTCGAACTGCGGGTCGGTGAGCTTGACCGAGATGATCGCGGCCAGGCCCTCGCGGATGTCCTCACCCGAGAGGCGCTCGTCGCCCTTGAGCAGCTTCTTCTCGGCGCCGTAGCGGTTGACGACGCTGGTCAGCGCGGCCCGGAAGCCTTCCTCGTGGGTGCCGCCCTCGTGGGTGTTGATGTTGTTGGCGAAGGTGTAGACCGACTCGCCGTACGACTCGTTCCACTGCATGGCGATCTCGACCGACATGCCCGTCTCCTCGGCGCCGAACTCGACCACCGTCTTGTGGATCGGGCTCTTGGAGGCGTTGAGGTGCCGGACGAAGTCGGCGATGCCGCCCTCGTAGTGGAAGGTGACCTCGCGGGTCTTGCCGTCCTCGTCCTCCGGGACCCGCTCGTCGAGCAGGTGGATGGTGAGACCCCGGGTGAGGAAGGCCATCTCCTGGAGGCGCCGGTAGATGGTGTGGAAGTCGAAGTCGACGGTCTCGAAGACGTCCGGGTCGGGCCAGAAGGAGACGGCCGAACCGGTGCGGTCGGTCTCCTCGCCCTTCTCCAGCGCCGTCGGCTTGGAGTGGTTGTACTGCTGGCGCCAGACGAAGCCGTCCTTGTGGATCTCCACGGCCATCCTGGTGGACAGCGCGTTCACCACGGAGACGCCGACGCCGTGCAGGCCGCCGGAGACGGCGTACGCCTTGCCGTCGAACTTGCCGCCCGCGTGCAGCACGGTCAGGGCGACCTCGACACCCGGCTTCTTCAGCTTGGGGTGCAGGTCGACCGGGAAGCCACGGCCGTTGTCGGTCACCCGGACGCCGCCGTCGGCCAGCAGCACCACGTCGATGGTGTCGCAGTGCCCGGCCAGCGCCTCGTCCACCGCGTTGTCGACGACCTCCCACACCAGGTGGTGCAGACCGCGCTCACCGGTGGACCCGATGTACATACCGGGCCGCTTCCGGACCGCTTCCAGGCCCTCGAGAACGGTGATGGACTCGGCACCGTACTTCTTGTTGTCCTCCGCTGCCACGCTCGGCCACTTTCTCGCACCGGCCGCGCATGGGCGCGGGGGCGCGGGTTCGGCGGACAGGACGCGACGTCGGCGCGCATGGACCGCCCCTGGGATCGCCAGGTCGGATCACGCACGCCGGGCGCCGCGGTTGCCCGCGGATCGCGATCGGCTCGGACCCGATGCGGGACTATGATCGAGGGCCCACCGGGCCCATGTCCGTCGCTCCGTCTCGGGTCTTTCGTCTCGCCCTCAATCTTACTGTGCGGAGCCGACCAAACCGCCACTCGGCACCCTCTCCGAGGCGGCTGAGAATGCCGTAGCCGGACGAACCGCGCCGCCCAGGACTCCCCCTACACGCCATTGGGGCGGTACCGCGCCACCGGCCACCGTGCGCTGCGACGGTCATCCGACCGGTGATCGGCGGTGCCCGGACCGGGGGTCGCGGCCGGCCCCGGCGTGCCGTAGCTTTTGCGGCGCCGCCGTTGCGGTCTTGATCTTTTGCGCCCGGAACCGGGACGATCGTCGGAGACGGTCCGAAAACGCTTGGTGAGAGGTGACGCCAGATGGGGCTGGACAACGTCGCGGTGCACTGGCCGCGGACCGGCCGCTTCTACGATCCGGTCGCGCCGGCTGAGTTCGTGGACTTCGGCGAGATCGTGGACGTGCCCCGGATCTCCGCGCCGACCGCGGCGCTCGCCGAGCTGATCGCGAAGACCGGCACGGTGCGCGCGACCGCGTACACCGAGTTGGTCGACCTGATCCTCGGGCTGGAGAATGTGCTCTACGCCACGGAGAACGCGGTCGAGGACGAAGACCCGGTGATCGACCCGGACGGCTGCTCCTGGATCGCCGAGGGCGTGGAGAAGTTCGTCGCGCGGCACCGGCCGTACGGCGAGTCGGTCACGTTCGAGTCGGTGAGCGAGGTGCTGCGCGCGCTGCTCGGCGACGGCCGGCTGGCCGAGCAGCAGCTCCGCTGGCTGGACAGCCGGCTGGACCGGCTGCGGGACGAGAACGGCGACCCGCCGCAGTGGAACTTCACCTGCGCGGAGCTGAGCGTGCTCGCGGCCTTCTACCGACGCTGCGCGGAGCGGGGCTTCGCGGTCTACGCCGACGTCTGACCGGGCGCAGCCCCGGGAGAAGCCGCGGCCCCGGTCGTCGTGGCCCGGTTGGCAGCCGCAATCACCTCGGTCAGCGCCGTGTGCAGGTGCCGCAGGTCGGCCAGCGGCAGGCCGAGGCGCTGCACGACGGCCGGCGGGATCCGCTCGGCCTGCGCCCGCAGCGCCTGCCCGGCGGCGGTGAGCGAGACGGCCAGGCTGCGCTCGTCGGCGGCGTCCCGCTCCCGCCGGATGTAGCCGGCCGCCTCCAGCCGCTTGAGCAGCGGTGACAGCGTGCCCGGGTCGAGCTGGAGCAGCCGGCTCAGATCCCGCCCGGACAGCGGCGCGTGCTGCCAGAGCGCCAGCATCACCAGGTATTGCGGATGGGTGAGCCCCATCGGCTCCAGCAGCGGCCGGTAGACCGCGACGACGCTCCGGGCGGCGACGGACAGCGCAAAGCAGACCTGCTGCTCCAGCGCCAGGGGGTCCTCCTCGATGCCGTCGGTCACCCTCGTCCTCCTCGTCGTCGTTGCGATCCTAGCAACGATTGGTGTACCAATGGTTTGCACACAAAACAGCGAGAGGGCGGCGGGATGAGCGACGACGAGCAGGTGGGCGACGCCTCCGGCAAGGGCGGCCGCCTGTTGGGCTGGGTCTTCCGCAACCTCGCCGGCCCGTCCCAGGTGCAGGGCGCGGTACAGGGCGGCTCGAAGCTGGCCCGCGACGCGTGGAAGGAAGACCTGGAGCGCCGCAAGCAGTGGAGCCGCGAGCAGCGCGAACTCAAGCGCGCCCGGCGGGAGGCGCGGCGTTCCGGCGGTGTCGGTCAGCCGTAGGTGTCGCGGGGGCCGCGCCCGCGTACCCGTCGAGGGCCGCGCGACCACGACGGTGCCGCCGGGCCGTGGATGTGCAGCTTGCGCACCACGTTGTGGCCGACCTCGCGGCCGATCTGCTGCAACAGCGAGCCCGCCAGCAGGCGCAACTGGGTCGCCCAGGCCGTCGAGCGGGCCTCCACCGTCAGCTCGCCGTCCTCCAGCTTGACCGGGCGGCTGTGCTGGGCGACCTCCTGGCCGACCACCTTCTCCCACGCGCCGAACACGGTCGCCTCGGCCGCCGGCTGCTGCCAGCCCCGCGCCTTGACCAGCTTGTCCAGCACCGCGCCGAGCGGCTGCGGGTCGCGCGGGTCCGGCCCAGGGCCCGAGTAGCCGCGCAGCCGCTTCTCGCCGTCGCCGCGGACCGCGCCGCGCCGCCGGGGGGCGGCCGCCTGACGCCGGGCCTTCGCCGCGTCCAGCACCGCCCGGGCCAGTTCCGGCCCGGTCGCGCCCTCCGGCGGGTTCGCGGCCGGCTCGCCGTCCGCCGGCTTTCCCGGGGTACGCGCGTCGCGTCCCGGCCCGAGCCGTGCGGGCGGGAGCTGCACCTCGTCATCCGGCACGTCGCACCGTCCCCTCGCCCACCGCGTATCGGGTGCCGCGCAGCGTGGTCGGCACGTCGTCGTCCACGGCGCAGGTGACGAGCAACTGGCTCGCGCCGCCCACCAGCTCGGCCAGCCGTTCCCGCCGGCCGGTGTCCAGCTCGGCGAAGACGTCGTCGAGCACCAGCACCGGCTCGATCCCGTCGGCGCGCAGCAGGTCGTACCCGGCCAGCCGCAGCGCCAGCGCGTACGACCAGGACTCGCCGTGGCTGGCGTACCCCTTGGCGGGCAGCGGGCCGAGGGTGAGCGCCAGGTCGTCGCGGTGCGGGCCGACGAGCGTGGTGCCGCGCTCGATCTCGGCGGCGCGGTTCGCGGTCAGCGCGGCGGCGAGCGCCTCCGCCAGCGCCGCCCGGTCGGCGCCGGGTTCGGGCAGCTCGACCGAGGGCCGGTACGCGATGCCCGCCGCGCCGCGGCCGGCGGCCACCGCGTCGTACGCCTTCGCGACGTGCGGGGTGAGCGCGGCGACCAGCTCCAGGCGACCGGCGAGCAGATCCGCGCCGTGCTGGGCCAGATGCGCGTCCCACACGGCCAGCGTCGACAGGTCGCCGCCGCGTGTGCCGCCGGTCTTGCGAGCGAGGTACGACGTACGCAGCAGCGCGTTGCGTTGCTTGACCACACGCTCGTAGTCGGCGCGTACCCCGGCGTAGCGGGGCTGGCGGGTGACCAGCAGGTCGTCCAGGTAGCGGCGGCGTTCGGCCGGGTCGCCGCGGACCAGTTCCAGATCCTCCGGCGCGAACAGCACGAGACGCAGCGCGCCGAGCACGTCCCGGGCGCGCCGGGCCGGGGACCGGCCGAGGCGGGCCCGGTTGGCCTTGCCCGGGACGATCTCCAGCTCGACCAGCAGCTCCCGGCCCTCGTGCACCACCGCGCAGCGGATCACCGCCGAGGTGGCACCCATCCGGACCAGCGGGGCGTCAGTGGCGACCCGGTGCGAGTCCAGGGTCGCCACGTAGCCGAGCGCCTCGACCAGGTTGGTCTTGCCGACGCCGTTGGCGCCGACGAGCACGTTCGGACCCGGCTCCAGGTCGACGCCGACGCGCTCGTAGGAGCGGAAGTCGACCAGTTCGAGCCGGCGGACGTACACAGGCTGTGGATACCGGTCAGCGCTTGTGGACGGCGTGGCCGCCGAACTGCTGACGCAGCGCGGCGACGGCCTTCATCGCGGGCGAGTCGTCCTGCCGGGAGGCGAACCGGGCGAAGAGCGACGCGGTGATGACGTTGAGCGGTACGGCGAGCCGGACCGCCTCGTCCACGGTCCAGCGGCCCTCGCCGGTGTCCTCGGTGTAGCCGCTCAGCTCGGCCAGCTCCGGGTCCTCGTCGAGTGCCCGGTCCAGCAGGTCGAGCAGCCAGGACCGCACGACGGTACCCTCACGCCACGACTTGAACACGCCGGGGACGTTCGTGACCAGCTCGGAGGCGGCCAGCAGCTCGTAGCCCTCGGCGTAGGCGTGCATCAGGCCGTACTCGATGCCGTTGTGCACCATCTTGGCGTAGTGGCCGGCGCCGACCGGGCCGGCGTGCACGAAGCCGAACTCGCCCTCGGGCTTGAGCGCCTCGAAGATCGGCATCAGGCGCTCGACGTGCTCCTGCGCACCGCCGACCATCAGCGCGTACCCGTTCTGCCGACCCCAGACGCCGCCGGAGACGCCGACGTCGATGTAGCCGATGCCCTGCTCGTTCAGCCGCTCGGCGCGCGGGGCGTCGTCGCTGAACCGGGAGTTGCCGCCGTCGATGATGATGTCGCCCTCGCCGAGCACACCGGCGAGCTCGTCGATGGTGGCGTCGGTGACGCCGGCGGGGACCATGACCCAGACCGCGCGGGGCGACTGGAGCTTCTCGGCCAGCTCGGCCAGGCTCGCGGCGTCGCTGATCTCCGGGTTGCGGTCGTAGCCGACCACCTCGTGCCCGGCGGCGCGCAACCGCTCCCGCATGTTGCCGCCCATGCGGCCGAGTCCTACCAGGCCGAGCTGCATCTGCTCCTACCTCCGTACGTCAGGGTCGTGCTGCCTGCGATCAGCGGGACACGCGGATCGGCATGATGAGGTACCGGTACCCCGGGATGACCTCGCCATCCTCGCCGGCCGGGGAGATGACCGCGGGCTTGAACGCGTCGACGAACCGGAGCAGGGCGTGCTGCGCGCCCAGGTTGGCCAGACCGTCGATGAGGTACTGCGGGTTGAAGCCGATGGTGAGCGGCTCGCCGGTGAAGGTGGCCTCCATGGCCTCGCTGGCCCGGGCCTCCTCGGTGCCGCCCGCCTCGACCACGAGACCGTCGGCGCTGAAGCTGAGCAGGACCGGGGTGGTGCGCTCGGCGACCAGCGCGACGCGCTTGACCACCTCGATGAGCGCGGCGACGGCGACGCGAGCCTCGGCGTTGTGGTCGGCCGGGAACAGCGAGCGCACCGGCGGGTAGTTGGCGCCGTCGAGCAGCCGGCTGGTGGTCCGGCGGGTGCCGCCGGAGAAACCGATCATGCCCTCGCCGGCCTTGCTGGACGACAGGGCCATGGTGACGTGGCCGCCGAGCGGGCCGAGCGCCTTCGCGGTGTCGTGCAGCGTACGGGCCGGCACCAGCGCGTTGAGGCTGATCTCCGGGTCGTCCGGGTTCCACTCCATCTCGCGCAGCGCGAGGCGGTAGCGGTCGGTCGCCAGCATGGCCATCGTGCCGCCGCTCAGCTCGATCCGGACACCGGTCATCATCGGCAGCGTCTCGTCGCGACCGGCGGCCACCGCCACCTGGGCCACGGCGGAGGCGAAGGCGGCGGCGTCGACGGTTCCGGCGCTCTCCGGCATCTCCGGCAGCGTCGGGTAGTCCTCCACCGGCATGGTGGGCAGCGTGAACCGGGCGCTGCCGCAGACCAGTTCGAGGTGGGCGCCGACGGCGGCGATGTCCACCGGCTTGGCCGGCAGGGCCTTGGTGATCTCGGCGAGGAGGCGGCCGGAGACCAGGGCGGCGCCGTCCGCGTCACCCTGCACCTCGACGGTGACCTGGCTGGAGACCTCGTAGTCGAAGCCGGAGACCTGGAGGTTGCCGTCGGTGACCCGGAGCATCACCCCGGCCAGCACCGGTACGGAGGGTCGGTTGGGCAGGCTCTTGGCGGTCCACGCGACCGCCTCGGCGAGCGCGTCGCGCTCCACTCGGAACTTCATCAATGCCTCCGCGTCGACGTCAGCGACAACTCTCTCATGCCGACCGCTGCCACCCGTCCCGCCCGACCGTGCGGGTACCCATCGCACCTTAAGGCGCTGGGGCATCGGCTGTGCGCCCGACCCCGTGGATCCAGATGCCCGGGCGACTGCCGACGGCAGTGCTTCGGCCCGATCCACAGGAAGTCCAACGGTGATGATTGGTTTTTGTTGTTTAGGAGAGATAACTCATCGTCTTCATCGCACCTGTGCAAACTGTGGAGAACCCGCGTCCGCGCAGGTCAGACACGTTATCCACCGGTGGTTTGGCTGTGGAGAACCAGGGGTAAAACTCGTGTCCCGGTCCACAGCCCTCGCCTGCCGCCGGGTTTTCCACGGCTGTCCACCGGTTGTCCACCGGTAATCCACCGGTTTTCTCCCCAGCGCTGTGGACAGCGCCGGCAGCGTCCACAGCCGTCATCCCCAGAACCTTCAACAGCCTGCCCACAGGCAGGCCGTCTTCTGGGGACAACGTGATCGTCATCCCCAGGCATCCACAGCTTCGTCCCCAGGAGTTGTCCACAGTCTGTGGGTAACCGGTCGAGTGCGAAGCGTGGTTGTCCACCGCCTGTGACACAGGGGCTGTGGACAACGGGTACGAGCTGTGGACGAGCACACGACCGATCCTCGGCCCTCGACCGGGTCGAGGGTCAACCCGTTCCCTCTGTCGGCTACTTGCCACCGGTCTCAACCGCCCGCCTCCGCGCGCGTCCGCCGCCGATGGTCACCTTCATCACCTCAACCGCCCACCGAGCCCAC